>JACMKO010000114.1 GCA_014380065.1 Leptolyngbya sp. ES-bin-22
GCTGATAGGTCTTTAACGCCTCTCGAAACTGGGTGCTGTTGTACTGGCGATCGCCCGTTTCCAACAGTTGATCTGCTTTTGCGGTTTGCTCCGCTGGCGTTTGAGCGATTGCCTGGAGGTTAACATAACGATTTGACTGCACTGGCAACTCAACCGCCATGCTGCTCAACACAAGCGATACAGAGAGAGGCAGCAGGCGAAATCGCCTCACGAAAGAGATGGGGTGGCAGTGCATGGGCTTGGACGACTCCGGGAATATCCTCACTGTCTTAACCCACTCGATCGCGCGATGTCAGCCGTAACCCGTTGGCGCTTGTTCAAACGGCAGCTTAGAAACAAGACGGTCGTTTGAGTAGTTTTGAGGAAATGTAACCGACCTCGCCGCTCGACAGGCGTACTTTTAGCCAGTCACCTTGAGGGGCAACAAAAGCAACTTCGGTGTTATTGGGTAACGCTTTGATGATGGTGCCGTTAGGTTGCCGACGCAGATTGACGCTGCGATCGTTGGCATCAACCGCAATATACACGGCTCGATACAGCAGTTTTGTCGAAACATACACAGTTTGACGTTGAAAGACCACAGGCATCCAGGTTGAGCCTTGGGGCATTGATGGCAACGCTGGAGAGTCAGAAACCTGCGTGCCATTGGGAACCGTGCTAACAATGGCACCATTGGGCGATCGCCGCAAATTGACGGTGCGATCGTTGACATCAAAAACGCGGTAGCCAAAGCACCGCTCTACTGTGTCAAAGCGAGCGATCGCGGCATGAGGCAGCGCTGTAGCAAGAAGTAAGCCCAAACCCAATGGCTGTAACTGACGAATGAAGTGCATCTGCATATCTTTTACGCTAGAGATGTACAACGCTATCACCGTCCAACCAATCGTGCTATTCCACTGCCGATTAAGTAAAACAGGGCAACCACAACGACTTGAATAGCGTAAGTGATTAGCAGCGATTGATAAAACGTGCGATCGCGCCGCTGAAACAGGTCACCCCACAAAGACCATTTGCCTTGAATATAAGCGGCGGTAAATAGCACTCCCACGAGCGGAATGATCCACAGTGGGATGCCTGCGAAGCCTGTATAGAGGGCAATTGCTAGCAGCCCCAGCCCCAACAATAATTTGATAGATTGCATTTGTCTTCGCCTCTAGCGCAACGTCGTTCAGTGACTAAGATCACGCTAAGAGTCCATGTCTCCGCACGATCGCCTCAAGAATCACTGTAAACTTACGTTAAGCAGTTATTCAAGCGTAGGCTCATGTCGCGTCGCCTCTTTTTCAAACTCATTCTCATCGTTTGTCTTGCCATTTCGACCCTGTTTAGTCCTGCGGCAGCCTACGCAATGGGCGGAGTGCAGCCGCCGATCGACCAAACTGCGCCTGAATTTACGCTGCCAACGAATACAGGTGATGGCACAGTCTCGCTCGCAGACTATCAGGGTCAATGGGTGGTGGTCTACTTTTATCCCAAAGACTTCACTTCTGGCTGCACGCTAGAAGCGCGACGCTTTCAGCAGGATTTGCCAAAGTACCGCGATCGCAAGACGCAAATTCTAGGCATTAGTGTCGATTCAGTCGATTCTCATGCCGAATTTTGTGACTCCGAAGGGCTAAAGTTTCCGCTCCTGGCAGATACAGATGGCTCCGTGAGCAAGCGCTATGGTTCCTGGATGGGGGTCGTCGCTCTCCGTCATACCTACGTTATTGATCCAAACGGCATCTTGCGATCGACCTTCACCGGGGTTAATCCAGCGATTCATAGTACTGAAGTGCTTGCTAAGCTGGACGAACTTCAGGCGAGGGTGTAAGTGCAGTGTGGCTAGAATCTATCGCCTTCTGGCAAACGGCATGAGCAGCAACAAACTTTTAGCGCAGGGTTCCCAACAAGAAAACTTTCCTGTAATCTGATTTGTCTGCCACTTAAGCAACTAAAATATGTTTGAACGAGTGATTGTGCGCCATCAAAGTTCCATCGTTGTCGGTCTGGTGCTGCTGCTGGGGCTGACCACGCCACAACTGGTACATGCGCAGCCAACTCGCAACAAGGCAGAAGACGATAAAGTCACTGAATTGCTTCAGGAAGGGCGCAAGCTAGTGGATGCGGGTAAGCTTCCAGACGCGATCGCGATCTACCAACAAGCCGCAGAACTGGATAGCAAAAATCCACGTATCTTTTCAGGCATTGGTTTTCTGCAGGCCAATCAGGGAAGATTTTCTGACGCGATCGCGTCCTACCAGCAGGCGATCGCCCTCGACCCCAAAAATGCTGATTTTTACTACGCGTTGGGCTTCAGTGAGGCAAGCCTGGGAAACAATGATAGCGCGATCGCGGCATACCGTCAGGCGACGCTCTTGAAGCCTCGCCACATGAATGCTCAAATTGCGCTGGGTGTCGTGCTGACTCGCGAGGAAAACTATGATGAGGCGCTGCGTGTCTGCCAACGTGCGATCGCGCTAGAACCACGCAACTACCGCCCCTACGAGCTGATGGGCAACCTGTTTCTTCAGCAAGAGCGCCCTCAAGATGCTATTAAGCCGCTGCTACAAGCAGCCCGACTTGCCCCCAAGCAAGGCAGCATCCAGATTAGCTTGGGCACAGCCCTGCTTGATGAGGGAAACCGGGAACGAGGACTTGCCGCCTTGCAACGAGCAGGGCAGCTTGAACCACGCAATGCAGACATTCAGCTTCGGATTGGTAAAGTTTTGCAGGCAAAGGGGCAGTACAGCAGCGCGCTCAAGGCATACCAACGAGCGCTCTTCCTAAAAGCAGATCTGGTTGAGGCGCAGGGCGCGATCGGAGATCTCTACATGGAAAAGCAAGATTATCTCTCGGCTGTCATTGCCTACCGTCAATACGTCGCCGCATCACCACAAAACCCCGATGCTTACTACAAACTCGGCAAGGCTCTTAAAGGGCGCGATCGTAGAGACGAGGCAATGACGGCACTGGAACAAGCAAAGCGCCTGTATCAAGATCAAGGTAAAACAGATCACCTGACAGACCTTAACAACCTGCTGCAAGACTTGAAGCAAGGAAAATAGCCACCGCGATCGATGCCTACCCGTCCTAATTGATACGTACGGTCTCCCTGGGCAACGTTCACTTGAGGGACTCAAAGCCTGAGCAAGTAAGCCTCAACTCCATTGCAACGGGTTTCACACCGTTAGCCTGGATTGCCAATTACGAGCGGACTGGCAAAGCTAGTGACAAGACTTGCCATACTTGTCAATCAGCTAAGGACTAAAGGCTAAACGTTCCCTCACTCATCCCCTCTCACTCGATCGCCATGCGATGGACAAGGGGGTGCCGAAATCGAGCGATCGAGCCACGCGACGGCTTGCTGAAGTCTGGGTAGTGCCTCCTCTGGTTGATCTTTGAGGAGGAAGACGATCGCGGCGGCGGCTTGTTCGTTAGCGCGGACTTTGCGGTTAGCTTTGAGGCGATGCCAGTCTCGTTCGGCGATCGCAAGTTTTTCTAGCAGTGCCTGGGCGAGTTCGGCAGCACTATGTTGGCTCAAATCCTTACCATTGGTGCTTGCTGCCTTTGATGCTGTAGCAGGAACAGAGATATCGGGCATAGGATTGCTGCGATCGTGGGCATAATCAAGAGTATCTCTACTCTACTACTGCTGTTATGCCGCTGCCGCTACCATCGCCTGATTCTGCCTCTGACCATGACAGTGACATGTCGCTAACAGATGCACAGGCTTTTGAGCAGGAATTAGCCGCCGCTGAGCGATCGCTCCAGGAACTCAAAGAGCGCTACACGCAGGTTCAGCAAGATGAGCAAACTCAGATACGGCTTCAGGAACGCCAGGAGCAAATCAAACGGCAACGTCATCGATCGCCCACCGCAGACCTCAAAACTGAGTTAAAACATCTGCAAACGAAACTCGATGCACTGGAAGTTAACCTGGAAAGCAAGCTTTTTTCCTGGGGTAGCCTGCGAGAACCTTTCTGGCAAATTGTTCGCTTTGGTGGGTTGGGTATGGTCATCGGTTGGTCGATCGCCTTTGCGGTCTCACAAAACCCAACTCCGACAACCCAACCCTCAACCTCTACGCCACAGTCTTCTCAACCAGAAAAATAAATGAATTGGTGAATCTATTCTTAACAGCTAAGTAGGTGATTTGGCTTAAATATAGGATGGGTTGGCGATAAGTAGGAAGGCACAATTATTTGTAGGATGGGTTAGCGATAGCGTAACCCATGCGGGCGTTGGGTTTCGTTCCTTAACCCAACCTACATCCATCTTAGATTTAATTCCATACACCTACTTAGCGTAACCCTTGCTGTTAAACAGTTTTAGGCTTGATGAAGCGATCGCCGCGTCTTACAATTAAATGCGCCTTCCGATTGGACTTTTAAAGCATCCCCTGAAGCTGTGCAGAACTTAGGTGCGCTGAAGAACAACTCATGGAAAAAGCCTCCCAGTTTCTAGGAGGCTTTTTACTGCTGGTGGAGTAGCTATTTCCTTGACCGCAAGCTCTTGTTATAAGAGGCTTGACTGGCTCAAGATCTAACAGCAGTTTGTGTTACAACACCACGCGGGCGACGAGCACCAATGCTTGCCCCAAAGAGAGCAGAGGCTAGTGCGAGTAAAGACCCGATCGCAAACGACCAGCCAACCGTTGCCGCATTGCCAGCAATATCTCTCGTCTGTTCTGCCGTCACATTGGGTACATTGGCTGGATTCGGCAGGCTTGCGCCACTCTGCTGCGCCTGGTTAATGGCAGCACCAGCGTTAGAAGCTGCAATGCCAAAAGCTCCAGAAACACCGCTAGAAAGCAGCCACGCACTGATTGCCAGTGTGGTTGCCCACAAGACAGCACCGTTCAACAACGCACTACTTTTGCTCATCGGTCCGCAGGCACGAGTCGTAATCCAGCCACCAATGAAGAGGGAAATCAACAAACTGATAATTGACCAAATGCCAACAGCAGAACCAATCCCTCCAGCATCAGAGCGAGGGGCACCCGAATTAGCCACTGACGTTAAACCAATAGCAGCGCCTAGAGCACTCAAAACGAGTTGAGTGGCGATAGCAGTGAAAAGCCCAGCCAAAACCGGACCCCAACGCACTCGATCGTGGTATTCCGTGGCTGTAACAGCAGAAACAGGCTCAACGTATTCTCCTACGGGTCGATCAACATATGCCATGACTTGCTCCTTGATGAGTGAGTAATAAAACAGTGAACACATTGCACAGCGAGAGCATTGTGATTAAAAAGGCATTCAAAACAAATGTTCCTTACGCGCTTTTTAAACATGAACCCCAGCTTGCGATCGTTTGCAAAGATTGAACCTGACTAATCGCCAGCTTGCAGCGCATTCAGACACGATCCTGTCAGTAAGACAACCTCTTTCACTCGCACATTACGCACTAATCTCAACCGAAACACCTCCCTTTAGTGATAGATCTTAGACAAGCAGCACAACGGCTAAAAGCCGCAGAGCATGTGAGCTTTCCTCACTACAAGCAGCGGTTGTTTTGAGCACATTGAGGGCGTAGCCTTCAGACAGAGAGACGAATCGGACTTAAGAGAGAGGAACACATTTGATCCTACTTATAACTTTAAGTGACTGCCCTACAAACACTTTAAGCAGATAGGAAACGAAGATTATGCCACTCCAAAAAATTAAAGACTTTGACCCCGATTACCGTACTCACTTTGAGAATCAAGACGTAATTGGCTACGACCTTTATTCAGGTGCAGAAAAAGTTGGTACAGTCGATGACATCCTCGTCGATGACACAGGCAAAATCCGCTACTTAATCATCAATACGGGTGCTTGGATTTTTGGCAAGCAGGTGCTCATGCCCGTTGGTCAGGCTCAGATTGACTACAAAGGTCGTCGCATCACAGCAGGCGGTCTAACTCGTGCTCAAGTGGAAGCGTTACCTCAATACGATGGCAACGCTGTAGACTACGACCAAGAAGAGCAAGTCCGCGATGTCTATCGCCCAGCGGCTATGGGTGCTGTAGCTACGGGTGCAGCAACGGTTGATACGCCTGCGCCTCTAGATTACGATCGTGATACTTACAGCTACGATCGTGACCCCGCACTGTACAACATTGATGAAAGCAAGCACCAAAATCTTCGGTTGTATGAAGAGCGCCTGATTGCAAGCAAAACTCGCGCTAAAACGGGCGAAGTAGCGATTGGCAAGCGTGTGGAAACCGAAACATCTAAAGTCTCCGTGCCGATCGACAAAGAGCGCGTTGTGATTGAGCGTACAGCCCCAACGGATGCTGGTACAGCCGTTACACCAGGTGCTGAAGCGTTTCGTGGAGGGGAAGTGGCACGGATGGGAGTTTACGAAGAAACCCCTGACATTCGTAAAGAAGCCTTTGTGCGTGAAGAAGTCAGCATTAGAAAAGAAATTGATCACGACACTGTTAATGCAGAAGAAACACTGCGTCGCGAAGAGCTAGATGTTGATACGCAAGGCAACCCCGTGGTGGATCAAGGATTAGACACACGCCGTTCCAAGGATCGGGTCTAAATCTGGTTCATTGTTTCTAAGGCTGGCTGAGTTCAGCTTTTAGCACCGTTGAGGCAGAGCTGAAAAAAGTTCTGCCTCAACCCCTTTGGAGAAGATTGAATCGTGACGTTCTCAAAACCAGAAAATGCTGATGCTAAAGAGGACTCAGCTACCGAGCGGCGAGTTTCTGAGTTAAGCAAGGCTCACTCGAACCGGACGATGCGTGATCAACCAGGCAGTGTAGAGTTTTCTGGGTTTCTAGAAACAGCAACCCCTTTGGAAGCGCCTAAGACCGTGCAGACTGCTCTTCCAAGACAGCCTGCTCCTGCCGCTCCCAGCCTATCCCCTGCTCCTGTTCCGCCCCCATCAACTGCACAACCGCTTCAGGTAGCGCTGTCAACAGACGCGCCACCTCAACAAGTGGCTCAACCGACTTCTACGTCGATCGCCACTACAGAAAAGATCACCCTGCTGGAAGAGCGCTTAGTCATCGACCAACGTCGGCAAAAGGTGGGTGAGGTCATTGTTCGCAAAGAGATTGAAACACGCTTCATACAAGTCCCAGTACGCCGCGAGAAGTTGATTGTAGAGCAGATTAGCCCAGAACATAAGCAACTCGCAGTCATTGACTTGGGGCAGCACGAGAGTGAAGTTGATGCTAATGCAGCCTTCAATACCTCACTTTCACCCGTTCTTAGAGGCGAATTTAACTCTGTTAAAGCAGCGATTCAATTCTTGGAAGCGATCGCGGCTCACTCTGGTGCAGATTCCCAAAAGGTGCAACTTGGAGTCGTTTTGGAAGATGCAGCCATGCAAGCGACTGCTCAGCGCTGGTTGGAACAGTATGCGGCTCAAAAGGCTGCGACAACTCCATCCTGAGGCGTTCGGCACAAGTGCCGTGCTTCTCACAACACTTTGATACTGCGATCGCGGCGCGAGTAAGAGTCAGGTTCAAAAAAGTAGCCAAGTTTAAAAGAGTAGGAGATTTCACATGTTTTTTCACAAAAAAGACCCAATCCATACGGTTAACGTTAACGAGGCAAATCCTCGCTTTGCTCAGCTCTTACTAGAGCAGTTTGGTGGTGCCACTGGTGAACTCTCAGCCGCTTTGCAATACTGGGTTCAGTCATTTCATATCGAGAATCCAGGCATCAAGGATATGCTTCAAGACATTGCGATTGAAGAATTTGGACACCTAGAGATGGTGGGCAAACTCATTGAATCGCATACGAAAAATGTCGATCAAACAGATGCTTACAAAAGCACGTTATTTGCCGTACGCGGTATGGGACCTCATTTTCTCGATAGTCAAGGAAGCGCTTGGACGGCGACTTATATCCAAGAGGGGGGCGATGTAGTACGTGACCTCCGAGCAAACATTGCGGCTGAAGCAGGAGCACGTCAGACGTATGAGGCATTGATTAAGCTGGCTACGGATGAAGGTACAAAACAAACCCTTGTGCATCTTCTGACACGCGAAATCTCTCACACGCAAATGTTCATGAAAGCGTTGGATTCTTTGGGCAAGCTGACTGACCCCATGTTTGGCAACATCCAGCCTGACGAAACGGTTGACATTTACTACAACCTATCGTCTAACGGCAAAGATGAGCGAGGACCCTGGAATGCAGAACCAGATTTTCGCTACATTGCTGATCCAGCAACGCAAAGTCAACCGTCAGAAACAGTTAAAAAATAACTTCTGATCTAAACCGTCAGTCACTAGCAGTACAACACTGACTGCTGGTGACTGACACCAAATTTGTGCATTGATTTTCGACCGATCCGCATTACCGTGAGTTCAATGCAATACCGCTGAAACTATTGAGAAAGCGTTAGTTTGGCTGACGTTACTTCTTTTTCCACGGTTTCCATTCTTGTTTTCAAAGGAGAGCTAAAAATGAATTTTTCTCATAGAGTTCGACAGAGCTTAACAGGTATTGTTCTAGTGCTTGTTCTAGCCTTTACCACTGCGTGTAGCGGTGTTGCCACCCGATCGCCCCAAGCAAGCGTTCCAGCCAACATCGATCGCAGCATTGAATATGGTCAACTGGCGCGTGGAGATTCCGCTACGGGACAAGAATTCGGTAATTGGGTCGTTGAAGCCAGCAAGGGCTTAGTTAAGGATGCGTTCGTGCGGGACAACAACAAATTGGGAGCCGTCATTTCTTCCCAAGTGCGCCCGAATGAGGTGAAAGCCCTTGCTCAATCATTAGCTCAAGGTTTTCGTAAGAACTTCCCGAATCAAGACTTGACCGTTTTGATGTACGCACCAGACAAAGAGCTGATTCTAACGGCACGCTACGACGCTCAATCCAAACAAATTGAGTATAAGTCAGCTAGCTAAGGCTCATGGGTAATTGAGCCGCGCTCTCACCAACTGGTCAAGCTAATTTTTCAACATTGATATAGAGAGATTGAAACCATGCCTAATAGTGATGAATACAAACGTCAAATCATGAGCGATTTGGCAGGCGGAGACAAAGAAATGCTGCCTGATGAAACAGGTTCTGACTACCAAAACTTTGATGATTTCGCTCAACGTTCTTCGCGTGATGAACGCCATCAGTTGTTCAGTAAATCATTCCATCCCGATCGCGTTCCTGCAAGTCAGATGGAACCAGAACTGCAAAAGGCGATCGCTCAAATTAAGCCGAATGAACGTAAAGATGTCGCCCAGGAGTTTTTCAATCACCTGAAAAAACGAGGCTTGAGCGATCGTGATTTAGAGAAGCAATTAGCTCTATCGAGCCATCATGCTAACCACATGACCGCAGATGATGTCACTAAGCTAGCTGGCTTTGCTTATCACAATCATCCTGACGTGTTCCATGAAGTGCTAGCCGATCAACCCGCCCTGGTGAAGTTTTTAAGCAACCCTGTAGTGGGCGCTGTGTTTGGAGCGATCGCAGCGAAGTGGATGGGTGGTAGACGTTAGCGTCAGTTCAATTATTCGGCAAAAGCCAGAGGTTTTCCATTGACTGCTTATACTTCTGGCTTTCACGTGCGAAAACAATCAGAGCTTGCGTAATACCAAATCTCGCCATAAACGCTACAGATACTCCCTCACCCTTTTCTGGTATGCCAAAGGCTTTAAGCCCTCTCCCACAGGAGAGGGGCTTTGAATCCGGCTCTTTTCTCCCTTTGGGAGAAGGGTTGGGGATGAGGGCAAGATCTGTAGCCTTTGCTCATTAATTTGGTATAAGAAGCATCATGCGTCCCAGCATAAAAGACTGGGAGCTTAATCGATGTCCTCACTGTTTATTTAGGCAACTTGTCGTCCGTCCACGTCCATCTATGTAAACCAACAGGGAGCAAAATTATGACGACTGAAATCGTACAAACTAACGAATACGGCGAAGTGGAAAAAACCATTTCTGTGGACACCCCTCCCATGACCGAACCAATGCTCATGCCAAGCAATTCTGCAACTGAGAATGCTGAAGAAACATGGACAACGTTTCAAGTAAAGGCAAAAGCCTTTTTTGCAGACGCAACTCAAACAGTGCAGACATTCTTTAGAGAAAATCAGCAGGTTCTTAGTATACTCGGCTGGGTTCTACTGGCTCTCCTTGGCATTAGAGTCGTCTTTGCGGCACTTGATGCCATTGATGATCTTCCACTTGTCACACCTGCACTGAAGCTTGTTGGTCTTACAACTGTAGGCTGGTTTATTTGGCGTTACCTCATTCGGGCAAATAACCGTCAGGAACTCGCTCAGATGTTCGATCGTACTAAGTCAGAGCTTTTCGGCAACCAAGATTGAGCTTGTGCTGTTGAGCTACGTTTGTGCTGTAGGGACAAGTCTGTATGCCCTACAGCACTAGTGGTGAGGCGAAGGTTACTTACGCAATGGAACATGAACGTGCACAAGCCTTACTCTGGTCTTGCCATTAACACCACAGACGATCGCGCCTCAACTGGGTATTTTTCTTGTCCGGCTTGGGGTGCGGCTGTTGGTTCTGCAATGTCTTCGGGCGATGCTAGTGCTGTGTCGATGATTCTGTACCAGCGTTCCCCTTTCCCCAACGGCGGCAATTCAAAGGTGAGTGGTTCCCAATAGGCATTGAGCATCACGTGAAAATGTTCGGCGGCTTCTGGGTGACGCAGCGTGAACGCGAGGCAGTGGGAATGCTCACCCCAATCCGGTTTACCTAGCTCGGTACTGTGCCAGACGATGTGCGGTTTTTGGCTCGCATACGTGACTTCTAACAGGCGCTCTTGCCGAAAAATTTCGAGCGCTTGGGTAAAGTGGATGAGCTGTTGCACAAAGCGTAAGAGTCCGTTTTCGGGTGTCACGCTGCTCCAGTCAAACCAGCTCAGTTCGTTGTCCTGGCAATAGGCGTTGTTGTTGCCGCGCTGCGATCGCCGGACTTCATCCCCCATCAACAGCATGGGCGAACCTTGCGCGAAAAAGAGAATCGTCAGAAAGTTTTTGATTTGCTGGAGGCGGAGCGCTTCAATCGCCGGATCAGTGGTTACCCCTTCGACACCGCAATTCCAGCTATGGTTATCGTTGGAACCATCACGGCTGTTTTCTTGATTGGCTTCATTGTGCTTCTCGTTGTAAGACACCAAATCATTAAACGTGAAGCCATCATGGCAGGTGATGAAGTTGATGCTGCGGCTGGGTTCACGATCGGGCTGAGGATAGATATCAGGGCTACCCAGCAGTCGATCGGCAAGCGTTGCCACGGTATTGGTGTCGCCTTTCACAAAGCGACGGATGTCGTCACGAAACGGGCCATTCCATTCGGCAAAGCGATCGCCAATGAACGACCCTACCTGATACAATCCCGCTGCGTCCCAAGCCTCTGCAATAATTTTGGTGCCTGCCAGAATCGGATGCGATTCGATCGTCCACAGAATAGGTGGATCTTCAAGCGGCTGACCCGATCGACTGCGCGACAGCACCGATGCCAGATCAAAGCGGAACCCATCGACATGCATCTCTGCGACCCAGTAGAGCAAACTTTCGAGGATCATGCGCGCTACGATATCGTGATTGGCTTTCAGCGTATTGCCGCAGCCACTGTAGTTGCTGTAATACTCCTTGTCTGGTTCCAGAATGTAGTACGCCGAATTTTCTAAGCCTTTGAAGGATAAGGTCGGTCCGTCCTCGTTGCCCTCTGCGGTGTGGTTAAACACCACATCCAGAATGACCTCAATGCCTTCCCGGTGTAGCGCTTTCACCATGTCCCGAAATTCGTCCACGGGTCCCAGCGGATCGCGTCGAGAGCTATAGCCTGTGTGCGGTGCAAAAAAGGCGATCGTGCTGTAACCCCAGTAATTCGTTAACCCTGGCTGCACGTCCTGTTCATCAAACTGGTGCACGGGCAAGAGTTCTACTGCCGTGATGCCCAGTTGCTTCAAGTAGGGAATTTTTTCAATCAGCCCAGCGTAGGTGCCACGCTTGTGGGGTGCTATGCCTGCGTTTGGATTGCGTGTAAAGCCGCCCACGTGCATCTCATAAATCACGCTATCAGCATGAGGAATATTCAGTGGCGCATCGTCTTCCCAGTCATACACGCTGGAATCGACCACCACACCCCGCAATGCCTGAGCACAGTTATCACCTGGCTGCATCGCGGCTTCCCGGCTGTAATGCTCCCAACCCACGACGGCTTTGGCATACGGGTCGAGCAGGACCTTGTTGCGATCGAACCGATGCCCCTGTTCGGGTGCAAAGGGTCCATCCGCTCGATAGGCATAGATTTGCCCCGCGCTAATGCCTGGAATGAAGACATGCCAGTAGTAAAAGGTCTTGTTTTGCTTGGGATTGAGAGGGATCACACGGGCGGGTTTGGGATCATCAGCGCGATCGAACAGCAGTAGCTCTAGCGACCTACCGTTCTTAGAAAAAATGGAGAAATTAACACCATCCGGGTAAACGGTTGCACCAATAGGAAAACTACGACCGGGCAAAACTTCAGACTGCATGACATTGGATAGGTGGAAGGCACTTGAGA
>JACMKO010000115.1 GCA_014380065.1 Leptolyngbya sp. ES-bin-22
CACTCAATTTCGACGAGGACATCTTTGGGCAGGCGCGATACTTCAACACAGGCGCGGGCAGGCGCGATCGCGGCTTCAAAATGGTTCGCATAAACGGCATTCATCGCCGCAAAATCATTCATATCTTTGAGAAACACGGTTGTCTTCGCTACATCCGCCAGCGTTGCGCCACCTGCTTCTAAAATTGCCTTGAGGTTAGCGATCGCCTGTTCAGTTTGGGTTGCCACATCGGTGCCCACAATGTCGCCCGTTGTCGGGCTAAGGGGAATTTGCCCTGCCACAAAGATCAGACGACCACTGGCAGCGATCGCCTGGTTGTAGGGACCAACAGGAGCCGGAGCAGAATCGGTACGGATGACTTCACGGGACATGATAAGAAAGGATAAAGGATTAAAGCTAAAGGATAAAAAGCAGAGGGCAAGTGAATTCTTAGCTCTTACATAGAAGAGAAGGATTGAGGATTAGGCTAAACGGCAAAGGGCAAGCCACTTTTTAGCCTTTAGCCCTTAGCCTTTAGACTTTCTTACGTTACCCCTGGTCTGATGCCGTAGTGCCGATAGCGCCAGTAGTCGCGCAGGATGCGATCGTGATCAAAACACAGGTTCGTCGGTATCTGCCAGGACTCAAACACCTCCAGATGTTTGGCATCGTCGCCTGCTTTGGGGGTGCCTTGCGCGATCGCCAGAAACACAATACTCAGTGTATGTTGGCGCGGGTCACGGTTGGGGTCGGAATAGACGTGAAACTGTTCGATAAGCTCCACCTGCAAGCCCACCTCTTCCTCTGCTTCTCGCTTTGCAGCAGTTTCTACGGCTTCCCCATAATCCACAAAGCCGCCCGGAAGCGCCCAACCGTGGGGTGGATTGAGTCGTTCAATCAGGACGATCGGGCGGTGGGGGCGATCGCTCAGCTCAATAATGATATCGACCGTTGGAGTAGGGTTTCGGTGTGCCACAGACAGGTCTTTCATCCGGTAGGTTTTAACCTTGGAACACCATGATAGAGTCAAACCAACGCCGATTGCACTGCAACGTTTTCACTCAACGTAATGACTCGTTCCTCCGACTCAAACTCCTCTGTCTCGTCATCCAGAGTGAGTGGCATTCTCCTGCACCCGACCTCCTTTCCCAGTCGCTTTGGCATTGGCGATTTGGGACCGCAAGCCCGTGATTTTGTCGATTTCCTGGTAGAAACCGGGCAACAGCTTTGGCAGGTGCTGCCGCTGGGACCCACAGGCTTTGGCAACTCTCCCTATATGTGCTATTCAGCGCTGGCGGGCAATCCCCTGCTGATCAGTCCAGAGCGCCTGCGGGATAGCGGGATGCTGAGCGAAGCAGATTTTGCTCATTTACAGGAGTTTGCGAACGATCGCGTCCATTTCGATCAGGTTGCGCCCATTAAAATGGCATTGTTAGAAAAGGCGTGCGAGAACTTCAAAACCCGTGCCAACGCCGAGCACAAGCAGCACTTTGCCGCCTTTTGTGAAAGCAAAGCATACTGGCTTGATGACTATGCCCTCTTCATGGCGCTGAAGCAGACGCAGGATGGGTCAAGTTGGCACACTTGGGAACCCGCGATCGCGCAACACAAACCGGACGCGCTAGAACAATGCCGTCAGCAGTTGCCGAATGAGATTTTCTACCACAAATATCTGCAATACGAGTTCTTTCATCAGTGGGCTGACCTCAAGCATTACGCCAATGCCAAAGGCATCGAGATTATTGGAGACATTCCCATCTACGTCGCCCACGACAGCGCTGATGTGTGGGCAAATCCTGAAAACTTTTGCCTGGATGAAGCGACAGGCGAACCGGCACTCATGGCAGGCGTACCGCCCGATTACTTTAGTGCGACGGGACAACTGTGGGGCAACCCCGTTTACAACTGGGAGCATTTACAACAATCCGACTTCGCTTGGTGGGTAAGCCGCTTTCGCGCCATGTTGGACTACGTAGACTTGATTCGCATTGACCACTTCCGGGGTTTTGAAGCCTTCTGGGCAGTCAAACAAGGCGAAAATACCGCCCTAAATGGTGAATGGGTGAAGGCTCCAGGCAAGGAATTCTTTGAAGTGTTGCGCGAAAAGCTAGGGAAATTGCCCATCCTTGCAGAAGATTTGGGCGTAATCACGCCCGAAGTCGAGGCATTGCGCGACCAGTTTGAGTTTCCCGGTATGAAGGTGCTGCAATTTGCGTTCGGCTCCGATCCGAGCAATGCGTTTCTGCCGTTTAACTATCCCCGTCGCTGCGTTGTTTATACAGGCACCCATGACAACGACACAACTGTGGGCTGGTTCAATCAACTGTCCGATTACGAGAAGGGCAACGTTTGGACGTATCTAGGCTGTATTAGTCCTGATGGTATTCAGTGGGATCTCATTCGGCTGGCGCTGAGTTCAGTCGCCAATCTTGCCATCATTCCGCTGCAAGATGTGTTGGGTTTAGGCACAGAAGCGCGGATGAACTTTCCCAGCGTTGCGGAAGGCAACTGGCAGTGGCGCTATCAAGCCGACGCGTTGCATGGGGAGTTGACCGATCGCCTCAAAACCCTTACTAAACATTTTGGTCGCGCTCCAATAGTCTAATGTAGCTAGCTTCAACTCATTAGACCGCCTGCATGAATGTCTGGCGATTACGATCGCGGCTATCAGAACACCGTCCGCTGTCGTGGACCGATAGAGTCGCTTCTTGAGTATGCGTTTCTTGAATGCCATAGGCTACGGGCACACGTTGTTCTAGTAATCCCGACTTCAGTCGAAGGATCTTTAGAGGTCGTGCTAAAACACAGTCTTACTACTGCTTGGAAACAGGTTGCTGAAATTTACTGTGCTTTGCTGTAGTTGTTTTGCTGCGGCGGCGAAAATCTCTTGAATTCCCTGAATTGTAAAGTGATTCGACTTAGCTCAAACTGGTTTGTATCAGTAAACTTTAAGCAATCACTCGCTATCGATATGACACAAGAAGTTGACTTTAATCATTATTCACCTTTGCAATCGGAGCAGGATTCCAGGCAGCAGCCTGCTATAAGTTCTGTGCCAGGTCACGTTACGCAGAGATTGCTAAAAAATATTTGGGAACCATTAGACGCGTGTGGTTCCGGCTTGATGGGGAGAGAGCTGTGGGTACAAGTTTGTGAAGAAATTCAGGAAGCGATCGCGTTTTGCCTCATTCTTAAAGTTCCTGATTTAATTGGTAAATTGATTTTGCCAGATCAAGATTTTTCTGATTTCAAAAGTTGTGCAAAAGAGGGTTTTTTGAACGTTAACTCCTACGCCTGCTTCACTATTGTCACCTCTGACCTTCTATTTTGGGTTGGGATCATTGCGCGCGTAATTGCTCGATTTAAAAAGGAGTTTTTGAGTGCTACGCGAAAGATTTTCAGTTCAAAAAGATTTCGGCGAGGAGGTTAGTATGTACTTGATGTCACGTAAATACATCAGTTTCTCCAAAAAAATATTGCTCCAATGCGGGCTAATTGCGGCAGAGACCGTCCAGTCTAGCTTGAGTTTTCTCATCATGCTCTTGCTCACGCATGGTCATCCATCATCAATTGGCGTATGCTTCTGTTGCTGCTTGAGTACAGCGTTGCTTACCTGGAACAAAACTCGAAAACTCACTCCATTGAGATGTCGCCCATAGCTTCACAGAAGAGAAGATTGAGGATCGACTGAAGCTAGCTCCTCAACCTTCTCTTCTAATACGACAACGCCCAACCCAAGCGCGTTGGCTGTTCGTAGATGCGCTTGAGCGTGTTCAGATCTCGTGGCGAGATGGGCGGTGGATTACGCACTTGGGAGAAGTACATGACATCGGTTTGCGATCGGCTGTGTCCCCAAATGCCGAGGGCGTGACCCAGTTCGTGTCGTGCGGCTGCCTGAAGGTACTGAGGAGCTTGATCAGGACGAAGCTGAAGAGTGCAGCGGAGAGCCAGCATTGGCTTTGACGCAGCATCTTTGAGTGAGCCTTTGACGTACACCTTGTAGGTTGTAACAGCCGATCGCGCACGACCAATCCGTAACGTCGGTTCTTGTAGGACTTGTCTAGTAGGATCATCCCGATTGGTTACTTTGGGAGTCTCAAACTGAAGGGGTGGAGACGATCGCAGCACCGTGATAGCGGCTCCTTCAGGCTGATCTACGCGCTCTAAAGGTAGGTAGTGGTTCCACTCTTGCACCGCTTGCGAAACCGCCGTAATCCATACTTGCGATCGCTGAGCGGTAAAGGCATTGGCAAGCTCTGCGGCGGTTGGAGGCTGAATGTAGACGGTTAGCGGAAAGTGTGACCAGACGAGATACCCAACCGGAACCACTTCAATCTGATCAAAATAATCGCCTGCTTTAGAGTCGTGCCATTGTGCCAATGTGGGCGGCAATGGGTGAGCCTGTAGCGGAAAATCAGGAGCAGACGATTGGGCGATCGTCTGCTCGTTAGACTTGAACGCAAAGGCTGGTGATAGCAAACCGTGAGCAACAATGGCTAGAGCGATCACTCCCAGCACGATTTTCAGCCACCGAGACCTGCTTCTACCTGACAGTAGGCTGACCGCTGTAGCTTGCTCTCGCTTGGCGGTGTGCTGCCTGCCGATCGCTCTCTTCAAGTTTTTTTACTTCGGTAGCCAATTTGCGCTCAAGACAACCGTGAGTCCCATAAAGATCACGGTGAGTACCCAGGTGACACGATTTAGGGTTGTTTCAGCGCTTTTGGTGCTGGTAAAAAGCTGCGCTTGTCCACCCAGTCCGCCTAACCCGTCACCTTTGGGGCTATGCAGCAGCACCAGCACAATCAAACCCAGTGCAGAAAGCGCCCAAATTGCTTCCAGGACATAGTTAAGCGTCATCGTGAAACCCTTCGTGCGACAAATTGAAGAACTTTGTGGATTTTAGATGCTGGACATCTAACCCAATCTTCATCTTACAGTCCGAAGCCTCCAGACTGTAAACTTCTTCTTGAGCCAGCAACCGCTAGCCTAAACCGTTCGGTGCCGTTATGCTAACGCGACACCTGCACGGGCGTACGGTTAGGCTTCACTTGAAATTCAGCAGGTTGAATGATCGATCGCCCGGTCATTTCGGGCGGCTGAGGTAGCTTCAGGATATCGAGAATGGTTGGGGCGATGTCTGCAAGGCGACCGTCCTCGCGTAGAGGAACATCCGTGCCATGTACGGGAATTTTGCGTCCTTCGCCTTCCACCAGGATAAATGGCACCGGATTCGTGGTGTGAGCGGTCCAGGGATTGCCCTGCTCGTCGCACATCACTTCGGCGTTGCCGTGATCAGCCGTGATGATTGTTGTCCCGCCTGCATGGATGATGCTTTTCAGCAGACGACCGAGGCAGCGATCGACCGTTTCCAGCGCAGTGATTGTCGGCTCCATTTTGCCCGTATGCCCTACCATATCCGGGTTAGCGTAGTTAAGCACAACGAGTGAGTAGACGCGCTTAGAAATTGCCGCGATCGCAACATCCGTCAATTTTTCGGCTGACATGGCAGGGGCTTTGTCGTAGGTGGCAACCATCGGGCTGGGTACTAGCTCACGATCTTCACCCTCCAAGGGATCTTCGATGCCACCGTTGAAGAAGTAGGTGACATGAGCGTATTTTTCTGTTTCGGCAGCACGGAACTGTCGCAGTTTGTTTTGAGCAATCACTTCGCCCAGGATGTTGGTTAAATCCTGCGGTGCAAAGGCAACGGCAACCGGCAAGTGCGAATCGTACTGCGTAAACGTGACAAACGAGAGCGGTTGAATTTGGTCACGCTGGAAGCCGTCAAAGGCTGGAGCAACGAACGCTTGAGTCAACTGTCGAGCGCGATCGGGACGGAAGTTGAAGAAGATGACACCATCTCCGGGCTGCACCGCGCCCGACGCAATGCGTGTGGGCAGCACAAATTCGTCGTTTGTGCCTGCTTCATACGCTGCGTGCAAGGCTTCTAGCGCCGATCTGCTGTCGCCGTCGCCATCCTGCGTCATCACATCATAGGCAAGCTGCACCCGATCCCAACGGTGATCGCGATCCATGCTGTAGTAGCGTCCGCTTAGGGTCGCAATGCGCCCGATGCCGCGATCGGCAATGTAATCCTGAATTTTTTCGACTGAAATTTTGCCTGCGGTTGGTGCGGTATCGCGACCATCCGTAATGACATGAATGCAAACATCATCTAGATGTTGCGCCTTCGCCAGATCAAGCAACCCAAACAGATGCGTCAGATGTGAATGCACCCCACCATCTGAGCAAAGTCCTACCAGATGCAGCTTCGTGCCATTGCGCTTGACATCCTGACAGACCTTCACCAAAGCAGCATTGCTCAACAAGCTTCCATCTTCGACGGCATCGGAGATTCTTACCAATTCTTGAGGAACTACTCGCCCCGCGCCAAGATTAAGATGCCCCACTTCCGAATTGCCCATCTGACCCTCTGGCAAGCCGACATCTTTGCCAGATGTGCGAATTAAGGTATGGGGATACGTTTCCCAAAGGCTATCAATTACAGGGGTATGTGCTGCTGTAACGGCGTTACAAGCAGTCTCTTCTCGGTATCCCCAGCCATCCAAAATCACCAGTACTACTGGAGAGACAGGCGCTTGCGCCATATAAACTCGCCCTTCCATGCGTGAGTTCTCCGAAATGATAGCATTGCCGCTTGTATCCTTAAAGCTGCAATGAACCTTGAGCGCTAATCTTTTTGAAAGCTTGACTGATTGATGAAGCGGTTAATGCTCTCAGCAAGATTCTACGGATGTCAGTCACGATCGATCTGGAGCGTCAGCAGTCAGAAATGGCAGAGATTTGTTCCTAACTTGACAATCCGCTTTCAGTCCTCAACCCTCGCTGCCTGGTTTCAGCCCATCGGTATCGCTCGATCGGACTCGCATCATAGGATTAATCCACTCATTTAGCCCTTCACCTAGCAGCGATAACCCCACTACCATTACCGTCATCGCCAGCCCCGGAAACAGTGTCGTCCACCAGATGCCACCTGTGGAAAGCCCATCCAATGCCTGCCGCAAGTCGTAACCCCATTCAGCGGTTTCTTCTGGTAAACCTAAGCCCAAAAAGCCTAAACCACCCAACGTCAGAATCGCATCGGCTGCGTTGAGCGTGAACAGCACTGGCACGCTTTGCACCACGTTGAGAAACAGGTAGCGGCTGAGGATTGCCCAGGTAGAGGCACCCATCGCCTGTGCCGCTTCGATAAATAGCTCTGTTTTGACGCTAACCGTGTGATTTCGCACAACCCGATAGTACTGCGGCACGTAAGCAAGGCTAAGCGCGATCGCCGCATTCAGCACTCCGCGACCGACCACAAACGCCAACGTTACCGACAGCAATAATCCCGGTAACGTGTAGATCGTATCCATCAAAAACAGCAGCAGCCGATCGAGCCTGCCGCCTAGATACCCGCTGACCATCCCCAACGGTACGCCAATCACCAAACTCAATGCCGTTGCCAGAATGACTACCTGAAGCGCCGCCTGACTGCCAAACACTGTACGAGACAACACATCGTAGCCTAGTCGTGTTGTGCCGAACCAATGCGCCCAAGACGGTGGCTCCTGCGTTGGATTTGCCAAAAACTCCGTTGGGTCTTGTAGCCAACCAAACTGTTGCAACACTGGAGCCAGCACTACCAGTCCCACAAAAAAAACGGTGATGACTAACCCAACTTGGGTCATACGAGTGGAGAGCGAGGGGCGATCGGCAAATCGAAAAAGCTGGGGCAAGGAGAGAGACATAATTAAGCTACTGGCGATTGGTTATTACACGGCTGGTTTTACTGGTCTATCTTGCCAACACCACCTATGCAATGTTTGGTCATCACAAAAGAAGCCTTCCAGCGGCTTGTTCTCCAAAAAGGAAGCGAGTTCATCACTGGAGCCATAAATCAC
>JACMKO010000116.1 GCA_014380065.1 Leptolyngbya sp. ES-bin-22
TCCCAATAGCTGTCGGCTTGCCGCGAGAGGTGAATGTGAGATTTGAGGCGGAGTAATGGGGTCGTAAAGTCCGCCGCCGTTTCAGCAAAGGGGGTGAAGTGTGACCAGGTTTTGGCATGGGGTGCTTGGCGATCGAGCAGTGCCATCAACTGATTCCAGTTAGTCCGAGTCGTATTGCGATCCAGTGGGTCGATCGTCGCCTGATTTGCCACAGCAATTCCTTGATCAAATTTGTAGCTACTATCATGCAGACGGAGAATGCAGCGTCGTCCTGGCAGATGTAGATCGCAAAAATGGGCGTAGTCCTGGGTTTCTTCTTTGCGTACCAATCGGTTACGATAGCCCAAATCCAGCACCTGTTCAAAAATGGGCAAAATGCCCTCCACGCGCTGCGTCACCTCCGACCAGTCGAAGCTTAGAGAGCCAACCTGATCGTGCACATTTTGGCAAACCACCGTTGCTTTCGGCGTGGCTGACTGAAACGAATTGATGCGAAAGAGTTGAATTGCCTGAATCTCTGGTTGCGATGCCCACACGTTTGGCACACCTGCCCGCTGCAATTCCTGACTGTAGACTTGCAGTTCGCCCGCAACACCGACCCGATATAAGCGCCACCCACGATTTGGAATGAGCAACCGTGCCGTGTAAGCATCTAGCTTCATCGCTCGTGCAAAATTCTGAATGACTGTGGCGCGATCGTCCCCCATCACCGCTTCCAACACCAAAAAACCGGGTGCATTATTATTCGGTTCAGCGCTTGCCTGGGCGATCGCCTGCTGTCGGCGCGATCGCTGCAATGCCTCTACGCGCTGGATGCTCTGGCGCACTTGAGTGACTAATTTAGCATTCGCTGTCTCGCGTAGCAGTTGACGATAGAGGTCGATTGCCGCATCAAGCTTGCCAGCTACTTCCTGCAAGCGCCCAGAGTAAAACTGCGCCCACTGATTCTGCGGTGACTGTGCCAGCAGCTCCGCTACCAGTTGAGCAGCCGATCGATAATCCTGACGGTCAAAAGCAACAATGATGTCGTCAAGCATGAGGGGAATAGATGGGATGAGGAGGTGAGGAGATGAGGGATAAATTTTGAGTTTAGCTTTTAGCCTTTAGCTTTTAGCCTTTAGCTTTTAGCCTTTAGCCTTTCCCCTTTCCCCCTCCCTCCCATACTGCTGCAATGAGTGACAAAGCAACTACAGGAGCCGTGACAGCACGGAGAATGCGGGTGCCAAGGGCGACGGGTTGATAACCTACAGCGATCGCGCCTGCAACTTCATCTTCTGTCCAACCACCTTCGGGTCCGATCGCAAGGACGATCGAGGCAGGGGGTGATTCAGATCTCTCAGACTGAAGCGATGCAGACTGAAGACATTCTAATAAATGAGGAGCGTTTCCTCGCGCAACGCAAAGATACTTTTTGACGAGCGGTTCGGACGGTTGGCGATCCTGCTGGATATGCTCAGCAAAGGAAATGGGTGCAGCGATGCGAGGGACGCACAACCGTTCGGACTGTTCAGCGGCTTCGTTGGCGATGCGCTGCCAGCGTTCTACCTTTTGAGGACTGGGGTGAAGAAGGGTGCGATCGCTCATCACGGGCAGAATTTGATCTACGCCCAACTCGGTTGCTTGACGCACAACCTCATCGAAACCATTGCCTTTTGGTAGGGCTGCCACCAGCGTCACACGCACCGATAGCTCGGTATGAGCGGCGAGCGGCTCTAGAATTTCTGCCTGATACTCCAGCGGGTCTTCAGGTTGCACTACCAGCGAAGCCAGCCATGCGTGCCCCTGCCCATCCATCGCGATAAAGCGATCGCCCCCGCTCAGGCGCAGCACTCGTTTTAAGTAATGCTCTTGAGGCGAGGTTAAAAGAAGACGATCGGCTTGAAGTTGTCCAGGCTCGACAATCAGGCGCTGTAATTGCCTAAGCTGCTTATCGGTCATTGCACAGTGCTTTCTATCATCCTCAGGTTAGCGAAGATTTGGACCTCTAGACCGCTTCTGCTGCACCGTAACAGCAGCCGGAGCACTGTACTTTTTGCACCTTGACCTCACGAGCATGGAGGTTAAAAATTCTACAGACTATAAAAAATAATCGATTCCAGGCTAGTATGCTCACAAATACGTGCTTCCAGGTTTGGAAAAAGCCTTCTATGGTCTCTTTCTAAACGCAAACTGATACCGAATATGGGTGATCAAACAATTTTCTTTCGGGAATGTCGATCGTTTGCGCTGTTGATGTCACTAACCCCGCAGAGGCATTAAATCATGGCCGATATCATTACATTGCAAGGAACAATCCGAGATTTCTCGCCCACACAGGATAAAGATTTTCAGGCAGATTTTGATTCAGCAGTAGCTGTCGAAGCAGGCATTGTTGGGCCGGAGCTTGACTCTAACCATAAACCCATCTACGTCGGTGGTAATGAGCACATCTACATTAATGGTAATGCTCATCGTGTAGAGCCGAAGTCAACGCATGGTCCGATCGAATTTGCTAAGTGGTACGCCGATAATCATCCTGCTACCGCTCAGAAACCACTTTCGATTACATTAACCAAGATTGGCACAAACCCCGATATTTACAGCTATGCTAATGCAGCCTTCTTTCCGATCGATGGAGAGCTATTAGATCAAGGAGTGCCGCAGGATCAGCTAGTTTATAAAGATCTGAATGGCAACCCACATAACTTTCATTTTACCTATGAGTTGAGTACTAACTTCACCTATCAGGGAGGCGAACGCTTTACGTTTACTGGTGATGATGACTTATGGGTTTTTATTGATGAAAAGTTGGTCATCGATTTAGGTGGTATTCATCCCCAACAGTCAGCAACCGCAATTTTAGATGACCTGACGTGGGTAAAGTATGACCCCGACGGCAAACCCAAGCAGGACAAGATTAAGCTCGCAGTTGGTAAGTCTTACAGTCTGCGTTTGTTCTTTGCCGAACGGCACACCACTGACTCTAATTTCCGTATTGATACCTCGATCGTTCTCACCCAACCCGTTGCCACGATCGCGGCTTCAGATCCGAACGCCAATGAGCTAGGTCTTGATACAGGCGAATTTACCATCAGCCTGGACAAGGCAGCACTTACCGACTTGACGGTGAAATATAGCGTTGCTGGCACGGCAACCGAAGGCGCAGATTATCAGCCGCTCACCCAGAGTGTGCTGATTCCCGCAGGGCAGACGATCGCCAAGATTTTGGTCACGCCGATCGCAGATCAACTGCCCGAAGGTGCTGAAACGGTCATCGTGACACTCATCGGCGGCAATGGCTACCAAACCGGCACGCCCAGCAGCGCTACAGTCACAATTCTGGACAACCCGCCGCCCTTTGCTGCGATCGCCGCGACCGATCCGCAGGCACGCGAAAGTGGGCTTGATCCTGGTCAATTTACCATCACGCTTGATAAAGCTGCGATCGCAGCTGTGACCATTGGTTATACCGTCGCAGGTTCAGCCACAGAAGGAGCAGACTACCAGCCGATCGGTCGCAGTGTCTTGATTCCTAAAGGGCAGACGAGCGCCATTATTCCGGTCAACCCGATCGCCGATCAGTTCATTGAAGGTGATGAAACCGTTGTTGTGACGTTGCAGCCTGGTAGCGGTTATCAGCTCAGCCCAAACATTTCAGCGACCGTCACGATTATTGACGCTCCCGTCGTGATCCCTCCTGTGGTTCCTGTAGCGACGCTGGTTGCAAGTGATCCAAAAGCACGCAAGTTTCTAGCAGGGCAAACGGTCTCTGACCCAGGCGAGTTTACAATCAGCCTGGATCAATCTGCTCCTACAGACAACATGGTTGTGAACTTTAGCGTCGGTGGCACTGCAAAAGAAGGGCAAGATTGCCTGCCGATGCCGCGCAGCGCTATCTTTGCGAAGGGTCAGTCTCAAGCTCGTGTTCCGGTTGTGCCCATGCAGTTTTCGCCACTGCGGGCGGCGGCAGGCGACACCACTGTTGTGGCAACACTGCAACCCAGCGTTGGTTGTCAGTTGGGCGCAAAAATTACTGACACTGTCACCATCATTGCCAAGGTGATCGCAGAAGGACCCTAATTAACGCGTTTTTTCAGTGAGCCGATCGCCCCTAAACCGCAAACACCATGCCTCCCCCTTTTCCTGTAAGGAACAGCAACCAAATGATGCTGGGTTTTCTGTCTCTGGCTTCTTGTCTCTGGCAAAGGCGAGGGGGGCATGGTGTTTCAGTTGCGATCGCAAACCTAAATCGCCAAACGTAACAACTACTGTTACGCAGCAGCGTTGGCGTAACAGTAGTTGTTTAATCAAAAAACAACCAAATCTCCAGGTAACGGGTGATTTGAAAGAGATAGTCACTCGTATAGGCTGCAATTTTAACTAAGTGAGGTGTAAGCGATGACATTTTTAGAGTTGAGCAACGCATGGTTGGCGACATCGGGACTGTTGGGGCTACTTTTAGCGACTGCCCAGGCTGGAACGGCAGCGCCATCAACACGCGCAAAAGACTTACAACTGCTAACCAGCCAACATGGCGTGCTCTTTGCAACAGCCCCTTCAGCGTTTTTGCACGATCAGTCCGCTTTAACCTTAGATGGTCAGCGTCCGCTAACGTTAACAACCGTCAACGTGGCTCTAGACCCAACCATTGCACAAGGCAAGCAGAGTGGCTATTCAGAGCCATCAAAGCCAGCTACAAAACCATCGAAACCAGTCGCAAAGCCCTCGAAGCCTATACCCGAACAAGACACTCCTGGGGTAACGTCTCCAATGGATACTGTCACATCAGTCTCCCAACTCTCGGATGTGAGACCCACTGATTGGGCTTTCCAGGCATTGCAATCGTTGGTGGAGCGTTATGGCTGCATTGTTGGCTATCCCGATCGCACCTATAGAGGCAATCGTGCGCTCACTCGCTATGAATTTGCCGCAGGACTTAATGCCTGTATGGATCGTGTCAGCGAACTGATCACTGCTGATACGGCTGATCTCGTCAAAAAAGAAGATTTGGTCGTGCTGCAAAAGCTGCAAGAAGAGTTTGCGGCTGAACTTGCGACTCTGCGCGGTCGGGTTGATTCACTGGAGGCACGTACAGCCGCGATCGAAAAGCAGCAGTTTTCCACCACCACAAAGCTGGTTGGTGAAGCCATTTTTGCCATTACTGATATCTTTGGCAGCCAGGTCGGCAGCCTGAATAATACTGTTTTTCAAGATCGGGTGCGTTTGGGACTGCAAACCAGTTTTACGGGCAAAGATATCCTCAATACGCGGTTAGCTGCCGGAAACGTCAACCAATTCTTTGTGATTGGCAATCCCTATTCTCCATTTGTGCTCAGTAGTGGTGGTCAACCCCTCGGTTCGGCCGAAGGTACGCCAGCAATCCGCATTAATGGTCAAACGGGCAACAGTATTGTGCTCGATCGCCTGGACTATACCTTCCCTCTAGGCGAGCGACTCAAGTTTTACGTGGCTGCTGCGGGTGGTAAGAGCCAATATTACGTTTCCAGCACGGTCAACCCATTCTTTGAAAACTTCGACGGTGGCAATGGCTCCATTTCTGCCTTTAGCCAGGAAAGCCCCATCTACCGCATTGGTGGCGGTGCGGGTGCGGGCTTCAGTCTTGCCCTGGATGCCAAGCGAACCTTCGTTTTGTCAGGTGGCTATCTGGCGAACAATGCCAATGTTCCCAGCGGGAGCAATGGACTCTTCAACGGCGATTTTGCAGCGCTTGGACAGCTCACCATTTCGCCCAGCGATCGATTTCAGCTTGGGTTAACTTACGTGCGCGGCTACCACACCAGCGGCAACTCTATTTTCGGCTTGGGGCTTGGCAACAACAGCTTTTTCACTGGCACCTTGCCAGCAAATGCCATTCACACGGCGTTTGGGCAGGCAGCCGTAACCAACTCCTACGGCGCTGAAGCGTCGTTCAAGTTGAGTTCAAAATTGGTGATTAATGGCTTTGGTGGCTATACCGGCTTAGATCTTGTCGGTGGCGGTAATGGTCAAATCTGGTATTACGGTTTGGGGCTGGCGTTTCCTGATCTGTTCAAAAAAGGGAATCTCGGCGGCATTTTTGTAGGTGTTGAACCCTATCTGGGCAGTGCCAATATTGTTGGGCTGAATTTGAGAGGGTTAGGGCTACAAAATGCTACATCTCTGCATGTAGAAGGGTTTTACAGGTTCCAGCTCACAGACAATATTTCGCTTACTCCAGGTGTTACCTGGATTACTGCGCCTGATCAAAACAACAACAACGATGACTATGTGCTTTTGACGTTGAGAACGACATTCTCGTTCTAGTCGATCGCCCGCTATGCCGCGATTGAACCTTCAGCCCAAGCGGTTGAAGGTTCTACTCAAACAGTGTAAACGCTCCCTTGTTCTAGATTCCGGTTCTAGGCTAAAGGGGGCGTTTTGTTTGGCGCTTTAGACGGCAATGGTTGGCTGTGTTTCAAGCGCTCAACCAACCCAGGGAAGCCAATGTGTTGTAGAGGTGCTTGTCTTCAGCTTCCTTTGATTAGGGTAGTAAGCGATCGCCGTAGCTGAAGCTTGATAATGTTTCAAGACTTGGCGGGAGTTCTTCATCACTTCTTCAAATAAGAACTGTAAAGCAACAACGTTACTTTAATATTTCCTCACTTCCCTCGTGATGCCGCATCTAAGGAATGCCATAGAATAAGACTAGCAGTAAAGTTCGTCCGACTCTGGAAACGTCACATCATCAGGTAATTTGCTGAAGTCGTTGCCCTGAAGGCAGCACCGCTCTCGTTACCTGAATTGCGTCCAAGCATCTACCATTGGTTCCGGTATACGCCCTGAAGTATCTTTCACTTCGCGGCACAGGCTTCACTAATAAAAAGGTCAATGATGGTAATGCCTACGTTTCCTTGCGAGTACGCCTTGGCTGGCTGTACTGGTGCTATTGCCTTCAGGGTTGCAGCGGTATGAGAGATGAAACCCTGGACAGACAGCAAGATCTCATTGAGTATGCAGGCGGTCGCGATATTTTGACGCAGTTAAACAGTGGTCAACTGCTTGTAGTCAACAGCCGCAGACGCAATGGCTTGATTATCTATAAGCGGTTTCATGCTGAGTTCGCTGGACCCGGTGCTGCTGTAGGCAGCTTCTTTGATGTGGATTGCCAGCGTGCAGTGCCCGTGGGTGACCTATCGCTTGTTCATCCAGAAGCTCAGGAAGATCGCCAGAAAGCTTACCTGATACGGCGACAATGGATTCGGTTAACTCAACAGTTGACAGACAATCCTGTGCCGTTGCAGCGAGCGCAAATGATTTTGAACCAGTTTGAGAACTACTTTGGCGCTGAAATGGTGGCACAGTTGCCGGATGAGGCTTTTGCCCTTCTAGTTGGGGTCTTGCCACAAACCATTAGGATGATGCGACGTAATCCTGACAATCTGGAGCTTAGAATCAAGTTCTAAGCTCCATCTGGGCGTGAAGGCGCGCGGTCAACCTTATGGCACACATCCCCTCCACTCCTGGTTGGGTAAGCCTACAGTTCAAGCTGCAATTGCTGCTCGATCGTCATTACGCCGGGTAAATTCGCAAGCGCCGATTCGGTTCATCGCCAAAGCTACGTGATTTGAGATGGTAGTGCTCCACTAGCTCATGTTGCATTTTGCGTACGATAGAAGAGCGTGGCAGAAGCTCGACAGGCTGTCCTTTGGGAATCACAATTTGCTCAACGGCAAGTCTGGCTTCTTCAAGGGCTTCAATTTCATCATCGCTACCGCTACCCGAAAACAGATTGAGATCGGCGATTTCTGGTGTGCCAGAATCGTCCATGTCTAACATGCGCCTTAGTCCATGCGCGATCTGAGGAATCGTACTAGCTTTAATGGTGTGAATTGGCACCTGACGCGCTTTGGCAATATGGCGCAGCTTGGAGTGATTTTTGACGTGCGATCGCAGTGCCAGAACAGCATCGGCATGATCAATATCTTTGGTCAAAATAACAGGAAGACTGAGCGTACGAATGACCTGATCAAGCTGATGCCGGCTGACCGCATAGGGATAGACATGCAAAATATCCTCCCCGTTGGGACCGACCTGCGGCGCTGCACGATCAAAAACTGCCTCCGGGTCACCGTCCAGAACTTCGTGCAAGAAAGCAGCGTTCCCGCCGCCGAATTTAGCTTGCAGCGATTCATCCAGCATTTGTTCAAACTGCTGTTCATCGGGCGACAGCTCTAACTGGCTGGGAGACGACAGCGGACGCATCTGCCCAGACGATCGCCAACCGCGACTCTGCACCCCACCCAAGCGTCCAGTGCTCATAAAGCTAGCGCGATCGCCAACATCACTCTGGCTACCCGGGGGGCTAAGAGCGCTACGCGCAGGTGTTAAGCTGCTCCGTCGTCTTCCTGCTTGTGCTTCTGGCTCACTCGATAGCTCATGGGTAATCACCACTTTGCCCGTTTCGCTGAGTGCGCGTACTTGAGGCGTTGGCTGGCGACCCCGCAGTAGGCTATCAACAGTTTCAGCGACGTGTTCATGAATCACCCAGCGCTCTCGCTCCAGCATTTCGACCGCAATGTCGAAGGTGGGTGGTGCTTTGCGCTCCAGCACACTTTTTTGGCTACCGCGTCGGCGTGCTTCTTCATCGCCTAATGTGACTGACTGAATGCCGCCGATCAGATCTGAAAGTGTGGGGTTTTTGATCAGGTTCTCAAGGCGATTGCCGTGGGCAGTACCCACGAGCTGCACGCCGCGTTCGGCAATGGTACGGGCTGCGAGTGCTTCCAGCTCAGTCCCAATTTCGTCGATCACAATGACTTCGGGCATATGGTTTTCCACTGCCTCGATCATGACCTGGTGCTGAAGTTCGGGACGGGCGACCTGCATCCGACGGGCGCGACCGATCGCGGGATGGGGTACATCGCCATCACCCGCAATCTCGTTGGACGTGTCGATGATCACCACGCGCTTTTCTAGCTCATCCGCCAGCACGCGGGCAATCTCTCTGAGCGCCGTGGTCTTACCAACACCAGGACGACCCAGCATGAGAATTGAGCGACCGCTTTCGACTAAATCACGAATCATGCCGATCGTGCCAAAAATCGCTCGACCAACGCGACAGGTCAGACCAATGACCTCACCTCGACGGTTGCGAATGGCACTGATACGGTGCAGCGTACGTTCGATGCCCGCTCGGTTATCACCACCAAAGTCACCCACTTTGGTAATGCATTCATTGAGATCTGCCTGCGAAACCAATTCCTCAGAAAGATATTCCGCCTGACCGGGAAACCGCGCTTCTGGACGGCGACCAAGATCTAAAACCACTTCAACCAACATCTTCTTCTGAGGATGCTGTTCAAGCCGCAGTCGAATCGAATCGGGCAAAATTTCTAGCAGCTTCGTCAAATCGTCTGTAATTTGCATGCCTGCGTGGTTAGAGGTATTAGCGTTGATGGGAGTTTCGGCAGAGGGGGCGATCGCGTCCTGACCACGTTCTGCTGACGATAGCGACTGTTCTGGATCGTGTCCAGCCTGGCTGTTGGAAGAATTAATACCGTTGGGGTTTACCATTTGCTCGATAAGGAAGAACAAGCACAGCGGACTAAAGGGTAGATGATGGCAACAGAACGTCGTCAGAGATTTAAGCGCGTTCGTTGACCGTTAAAGACTTTAAGTTGCGCCACAAGAGAGCGTGCTAATGCGACCGCTTGCCAGAGCAGGTCAGGGGTCTCTTCCAGCCCAAGTGGCTGCGGTCGACCGGTTTCTTGCGAGTCAAGCCGTGAGGAAAGACTAGCGATTGTGGATCGCAGTGGCACTGTTGCGATCGCGCCGCGTTCCGCTTCGGTTGCCTGGTTCGCGATCGCGTCTAGCTGACTAAGAATGGGCATTAGGAGCGTGCGTGCGTAACTACCATAAGCAACTCCCGCGATGTAAGAAGACTGGTAACTTTTGCGTAGAGCGTCTGGCTGCTTAATGCTAATAGCTGGTGATGTCGTTGAAGGGTTAAGCAACTGCGGATGCAGTAAGTTCAGAGCTTTCAGCTTCGGTACTGTGTGGTGATTCGTGCCTCCTGCTAACTGAATGTAGCCCGGTAAAGCAGCCGTCAAGACTTTCTGACCGAGCTTAACCGCTGCTCTGGTTGCGCCAGCCCCAATATCGCCGCTCATCGGGCGACCATCCATCTGCCAGATGAGCGGACAGGGAAGTGGTGAAACGATGTCGTAGAGCGCCCACAGATAGTCCAATAGACCGTCACCATCCGGACAGCTAATCGCAATCAGCTTTAAATTGCAGACCCACGGTTCAATCGTTGCCCAAAGCCGACGAAACTCATCCAGGTGCCCAATCTGCGTGTGAATCTCGATCGCATCAATGCCCGTTTGTAGGATGAGAGGCGCGATCGCTGCTGGGGTTGAAACATAAGAACGGGGAGTAATGTGTTGCACCGGGCAGATCGGCAAACAACGCCCACAGCCATAGCACCGATCGGCTAGTACGCCAGAGACAGTCTTGCGCGTTATGCCGTTGCTTTCTACTACACCTCGCAGCATCGTGCTCGACTCAAACGCGCTGTTCGTGGATGATGCCTCAAACACGATCGCTTGCGCTGGACAAATAGACTCACAGGGACGCATGCAGTCGGGTGGGCAGGCACTAGCGTCAAACTCAGCCTTGCGAAAGTGAGGATCTTCGCCATCGTTCAAGCTGACCATCAGCCAGGGTAAGCCCTGAACATACGATCGCCCGCGATCGTCGCTTGTAGCGAGATCAGCGGCAAGTTTCAGCGCTGCCTTTGCAGTCAAAATGACGGCTGGGTCAGCAGCGACATCAATACAATCAGCCCCGGCTAGCGTGTATGCCATGACCAAGGTTCGGATAGCTGGGAGGTGTTGGAAACTGGCTCCGCAAATGAGTTTGAACCAGTGACCTTCCCTCAGGGATCGCAAAGGGTAGTACAGATCAGTCACCCCTCCATCCTAGTGCCCCACACACAAAATTACGAGGCATCTACAAGAACTCTTTTCGTAAACTGCGTGACTTCAAGCCGAGATTAAGACCTGTGTCAGAGGCATCCAGCGAAACGCGCGATCGCCCCCCAATTCAACCACCACCTTCAGACGAGGTTCAATCTTGGGCAGGTCTGCCAAATACGCAAGCTCCTGGTTCGACAGAATGGAACCCTCAATGATCCACAGCAGCAGTCCTTTGGATTTCGCAGGCAGTTGCTCAATTTGGTAGCTTACAAGCGGTGGAATGTAATAGGTATAGCCAACAGCAGCACCCGCCCCCGTACTTTTCTTACCGAGATGGGGTGGACGTATACCGTGAACATCGGTCAAGTAAGCAGCCAGGTCGCCTAGCCCACGTGCGGTGATGCTGAGTGAGACATAGCCTGCTGTCCGAATCCGCCGCCGATAGCGCCCCTCAAACCCGCCCTCTAAAGGAACATACACACCCAAAGCGCCCAACGTTTCCAGGTCACGGATGAGCTGCTTGCCAGTCGTAAGTAGTGCCATCGATCTTCACTTCCTCTGTCTGTTACGTTGCACTGAACGCTACCCAATTGCCTGAAGTCTGTCGAAGTCTATCTGGTAGGGCAGCGATTCAGCAATCGCTGCTTGCCATCATCTCGTTGCCATAACCACGTTCTCTACAAGAACGCAACCACTGTAATACTATAGAGCCAATGTTGTCTGTAACTGGATTTGCGGCTAAATCAAGTGGGGCGATCGTTGTTGTCACGAAAAATCTTCTCAGACCACTAGACAAGTAAGAAAGATATGTCTTATAGTTAATAGCTGCTGCTGAATTATTTAGCCGAACGACATTCCAGGCTTTAACTTGAATCCGCCAATGCAAAATCGCGCTTCAAGTTTGCCAGAATCTTGCTTTCGCTCTAGAGGATACTGAATGGCTTGCCATTCAAGTCCTGGCGAAAAAGGGTAATAAGATGTAGCGTCGACCCAAATTGCGTCAGCCTTAGAGCCTTTAGGCTGTTTGTCAGAACCAATCTGCACCCCTTACCTTCCGGCACTGTCGGGCGGAAAAGGCGTTCTTGAATTGGCTCGTCAACCCGATTAAGAGAGGTAATCTCTGAAGTTAACAGTAACTTTAGGATTTATCACTCGCATTTGTAACGTCTAGAAATGGAGACTAGTCACCGTGTCTGTTGGTATCCTCGGCACAAAACTCGGCATGACTCAGGTGTTTGACGAAACAGGAAAAGCCATTCCTGTCACAGTTATTCAAGCCGGGCCATGCATTGTCACGCAAGTGAAAACAACCCAAACAGATGGCTACTCTGCTGTCCAGGTTGGATACGGTGACGTGTCTCAGAAAGCTTTGACGAAGCCAGAATTAGGGCATCTTGCTAAATCAGGTGCCTCTCCTCTTAGACATTTGCATGAGTATCGCTTCGATCGCTCCGCCGAATTCGAGCTGGGTCAACAGCTTAAAGCCGATGCGTTTGAAGTGGGTCAGATTGTGGATGTAATCGGTACGAGTATTGGTCGTGGCTTCGCAGGCTATCAAAAGCGTCACAACTTTAAGCGCGGACCGATGGCACACGGCTCCAAAAACCACCGTGCTCCCGGTTCCACTGGAGCGGGTACCACGCCCGGTCGTGTCTATCCTGGCAAACGGATGGCGGGACGCTTAGGCGGTGGTCAGGTGACGATTCGCAAACTGACTGTGGTGCGAGTAGATGCCGAGCGGAATCTGTTGCTCATCAAGGGCGCTGTTCCCGGCAAGCCCGGCGCGTTGCTCAATATCGTCCCCGCAACATTGGTTGGTCGCCAATAGGGATGGGACATCGAATGCACCGCTACGCTGAATGAGAGACAAGGGTAAAACTATGGTTGATTGTGTCGTTAAAGATTGGCAAGGGCAGGAAGCAGGCACCGCTTCTCTGGACTTGAAAGTAGCAAGTGAGGCGAATGCCGCTCACATTGTCCATCGTGCGTTGACTCGCCAACTGGCAAACGTGCGCCAGGGAACCGCTTCGACGAAAACTCGTGCTGAAGTGAGAGGTGGTGGACGTAAGCCTTGGCGGCAGAAAGGTACAGGGCGTGCGCGTGCTGGATCTAATCGATCGCCGCTTTGGCGGGGTGGCGGTGTCATTTTTGGTCCTAAGCCAAGGGACTACACGATCAAGATGAACCGCAAAGAGAGACGTTTGGCGCTTCGTACCGCGATCCAAAGCCGCATTGACGACCTGGTTGTAGTGCAAGATTTTGCCGATAAGTTGACCCGTCCGAAAACTAAGGAAGTGGTTAAAGCGCTGGCAGGCTGGGGTGTTGAACCTAGAGCAAAAGTGTTGCTGATTGTGGCTGAGCGAGACGAGAACGTTTATTTGTCAGCTCGTAACATCGATAATCTGCGGATGATTTCTGCAAGTAACTTGAATGTGTTTGATCTACTAGCCGCCGATCGCATTGTCGCCACAGCATCCGCTCTTACAAAAATTCAGGAGGTCTATGGTGACTGACTATAACGCCGGTGCCCTTGCTGATCTGGTACGTCGCCCGATTGTGACTGAGAAGGCGACCCTCTTATTAGAGAACAATCAATATACGTTCGAGGTTGACCCCAGAGCGAAGAAGCCAGAAATCAAGGCGGCGATCGAAACGCTGTTTGAGGTTAAGGTGACGAACATCAGCACCCAAAACCCTCCTCGCAAAGCGCGCCGCGTTGGTAAGTTTGCGGGACATCGCCCGCATTACAAGCGAGCGGTAGTCACACTTGCTGCTGGAGATTCCATCACACTCTTCCCTGAAGTTTGATGCGCCGCAGCGTCTCAATGCTCACTTGGTTCATGAGCGCCAATCTTTGACTTCGACACCGCTCTCAATACTGCAAAACCCCAAGAGCTTAACGTTATGGGCATCCGTTTCTATCGACCAATGACCCCTGGCACGCGCACCCGTGCAGTTTCTGCCTTTTCTGAAGTTACTAAGAGTGAGCCGGAAAAGTCTTTAACGCACTCGCGTCATCGCCCTAAAGGGCGCAACAACCGTGGCGTGATCACGTGCCGTCATCGTGGCGGTGGTCATAAGCGTCTGTATCGGGTTATTGATTTCAAGCGCGATAAGCACAATATTCCTGCCAAAGTGGTCGCGATCGAGTACGATCCCAACCGCAATGCACGGATTGCGCTGCTTTTTTACCAGGATGGTGAAAAGCGGTACATTATCCATCCAGCAAACTTGGCGGTCGGCACCATTATTCGGTCCGGTCCTGATTCTCCGTTTGAAGTTGGCAACGCGATGCCGCTCAGCAACGTTCCGTTAGGTACGGCTGTCCACAACGTCGAGTTAGTGCCTGGTAAAGGTGGACAGATCGTGCGGGCGGCTGGTGCCAGCGCTCAGGTGGCAGCGAAAGAAGGAAACTTTGTCACGCTGAAATTGCCCTCTGGTGAGGTTCGCCTGATTCGGCGGGAATGCTACGCCACGATCGGCTCGGTGGGTAACGCTGATGTTCGCAATACCAGTTTCGGTAAAGCGGGTCGTAAACGGTGGAAGGGGCGGCGACCGCAGGTGCGCGGCAGCGTGATGAACCCAGTGGATCACCCGCATGGTGGGGGTGAAGGTCGAGCACCGATTGGTCGATCGGGTCCAGTTACACCTTGGGGTAAGCCAACGTTGGGTTACAAAACTCGTAAGAAGAAGAAGTTGAGCAGTGCCTTAATTGTGCGCCGTCGTCGGAAGTCTTCTAAACGGGGCAGGGGTGGTCGGGATTCGTAAATGATAGAGGGGAGATAACGCTATGGCTCGCTCACTAAAAAAAGGTCCGTTTGTTGCCGATCATTTGCTCAGTAAGATTGAGGCTTTGAATGTCAAAGGCGACAAGCAGGTCATTAAAACCTGGTCTCGTGCATCCACTATTTTGCCGCAGATGATCGGTCATACTATTGCGGTACACAACGGAAGACAGCACGTTCCGGTTTATGTTACCGAACAAATGGTTGGGCACAAGCTGGGTGAGTTTGCCCCCACTCGGACGTTCCGCAGTCATGCGGGTGGCGACAAGAAAGCACGTCGATAACATTGAGCGATTTTTGAATCGCTGCTGCTAAAGGAAAAACGTATGGCTATTGACACCACCACTGAAATTAAGGCGATCGCTCGCTATGTTCGTATGTCTCCTCATAAAGTCAGGCGTGTGCTTGACCAAATTCGAGGACGTTCGTACCGGGAAGCGCTCATTATTCTAGAGTTCATGCCCTACCGCGCTTGTGAACCTGTGCTCAAAGTGCTGCGATCGGCTGCCGCCAATGCTGAACATAACGCCGGTCTCAGTCGGGCGGAACTGCTTGTTAACCAAGCCTTTGCCGATCAAGGACCCTCCTTGAAGCGCTTCCGACCCAGAGCGCAAGGGCGTGCTTATCAGATTCGGAAGCCTACCTGCCACATCACCATCACGGTTGCCCCTGGTGCCGTAGCTGAGTGAGTCAGTTGATCAAACTTACTCAATGTTTGCTCGCTTCACAGAGCCACTGTTGACACCCTACTGCTTTTATTAGAGGACGCATTTGTGGGACAGAAAATTCATCCAACCGGGTTTCGCTTAGGCATCACCCAAGAACACCGTTCTTGCTGGTTTGGTGACCATAAACGCTATCCCGAACTGCTACAAGAAGACTACAAAATCCGCCGCTTTGTAGAGAAAAATCTTAGCAGCGCAGGGATCTCTGAAGTGCGAATCGAGCGCAAAGCGGATCAAATTGATTTAGAATTGCGAACCGCTCGTCCCGGTGTTGTAGTGGGTCGAGGTGGCACTGGTATTGAGTCCCTGCGAACAAGCTTGCAGGGGGTTCTGGGTGGAGGCGATCGCCAAATTCGGATCAACGTCGTTGAAGTGGCGCGGGTGGACGCGGATGCCGCACTGATCGGGGAGTACATCGCTCAACAGCTAGAGCGACGGGTTTCTTTCCGGCGGGTCGTGCGTCAAGCCATTCAGCGTGCTCAGCGCGCAGGCATTGAGGGCATTAAAGTGCAGGTCAGCGGTCGTCTCAACGGCGCGGAAATTGCTCGCCCCGAGTGGACTCGTGAAGGTCGAGTGCCCCTGCACACGTTGCGGGCTGACATTGATTACGCCTACTGCACTGCTCAAACGATCTACGGCACGCTAGGCATTAAAATCTGGATCTTTAAGGGTGAGATTATTCCCGGTCAAGAGCAAGAACCCGCTCCTACCAATAATCAACCACGCCGTCGTCAACAGCGTCGTCGTCAGCAGTTTGAAGATCGATCGAATGAGGGATGAGGGATGAAGGACAAGGGATGATTTCAGATTCCCCAACGCCTAACTCCTGACTCCTGACTCCTGAATTCCTAAGGTACTGAGTCATGTTAAGTCCAAGAAGAACAAAATTTCGGAAACAACAGCGCGGGCGTATGAGCGGCTTGGCAACTCGTGGCAACGAACTTAACTTCGGTGAGTTCGGGTTGCAGGCGCAGGAGCCTTCCTGGATCACTGCCCGCCAAATTGAAGCCAGTCGTCGTGCCATGACTCGCTACATTCGTCGGGGTGGCAAAATCTGGATTCGGATTTTTCCTGACAAGCCAATCACCATGCGACCTGCCGAAACCCGGATGGGTTCTGGTAAAGGTGCTCCCGAGTTTTGGGTGGCAGTGGTCAAACCCGGTCGAATTATGTTTGAAATTACTGGTGTGACTGAAGCGACTGCAAGAGAAGCCATGCGCCTTGCCTCGTTCAAGCTCCCAATTAAAACCAAGTTTATTGCCCGTGCGGCTGAGGAGTCTTAAGCCATGCCTCTTCCTAAGATGAGTGAAGTTCGCGACTTAACCGATCAGGAACTTGAAGAACGAATTGTAGCCTCAAAGCGCGAACTCTTTGAACTGCGCTTTCAGAAAGGGACCCGCCAACTGGAAAAGTCCCATCGCTTTAAACATACTCGCCACCGCTTAGCTCAGTTGCTAACCCTTGAGCGAGAACGGCAGTTAACTTCAAAGGATGAAGGCTAAAGGCTAAGGGCTAAAAACGGCTGGAGAGTGTCAGCAATCGGCTGCTCCCAGTTTCTCTAAAGCTTTGTCCTTCATTTTTTATCCTTTATCCTTTCCCCGGAGACCTGTTATGGCAGTAAAAGAGAGAGTTGGCTTAGTCGTCAGCGACAAAATGGAGAAAACGATCGTGGTGGCAGTTGAAAGCCGATCGGCTCACCCTAAATACGGCAAGATTGTGGCGCGCACCAAGCGTTACAAAGCACATGACGAAGAGAACAAATGCCGTACGGGCGATCGCGTCCGCATTCAGGAAACGAGACCATTAAGTGCTACGAAGCGCTGGATCGTGACTGACGTTCTTACTACAGCGGCTCAAGCATAGCCGGAGGAACCATGATCCAACAAGAGTCTTATTTGAATGTGGCGGATAACAGCGGTGCCCGCAAGCTGATGTGCATCCGTGTTATCGGTGGCGGTAACCGTCGTTACGGCGGTGTGGGTGACATCATCATCGCAGTTGTCAAAGATGCGATTCCCAATATGGCAGTCAAAAAATCTGATGTGGTGCGCGCCGTCATTGTTCGCACTCGCAAAAGCCTTCGCCGTGACAGCGGTATGAGCATTCGCTTCGACGACAACGCGGCTGTACTGATCAACAATGACGGCAACCCTAGAGGCACCCGTGTTTTTGGTCCTGTTGCTCGCGAGTTGCGCGACAAAAACTTCACCAAAATTGTCTCCCTTGCGCCGGAGGTTCTGTAATGACAAAGGCTAATCCAACTCCAACTCGATATAGGCTCCACGTCAAGAAAGGCGACACCGTTCAGATTATTGCGGGTAGCGATAAGGGCAAAGTGGGCGAAGTGCTGCAAACGCTTCCCAAGACGAGCAAGATTGTCGTCAAGGGCGTTAACATTCGCACCAAGCACGTGAAACCACAGCAGGAAGGCGAATCAGGGCAGATTGTCACCAGCGAAGCTCCCATTCACAGCTCTAACGTGATGCTCTACTCCGAAAAGCAAAAGGTTGCTAGCCGCGTCTGTTATACCTTTGATGCTGATGGTCGCAAAGTGCGGATGCTGAAGAAAACTGGCGAAACGATCGACTAGAAGAAGTTGTTAGCGGTTAGTTTTGGTTTTTGGAAAGAAGCTCATATGTTTAGTTCCATCTACCTAAACTTTCACCGTAAGACACCAGCAACCAAAGCCCAACCTATCAAGAACTGATTACTTCCCTGACCAAGCCCAGGGGCAACGAAGGAACGACGATTATGGCAGAACGACTCAAAACTCACTATCAAGAAAAAATTGTTCCAAAACTCATGGAACAGTTTAGCTATACAAACATCCATCAGGTGCCAAAAGTCATCAAGGTGACGATGAACCGAGGCATGGGCGAGGCTGCTCAGAACGCAAAAGCGCTGGAAGCGTCGCTGGCGGAAATCAGCCTCATTACTGGACAAAAACCAGTAGTAACCCGTGCCAAGAAGGCGATCGCGGGTTTCAAAATCCGTCAGGGTATGCCGGTTGGCATTATGGTCACGCTGCGCTCTGGACGCATGTACGCCTTTCTCGATCGGCTCATTAACCTCACCTTGCCACGGATTCGAGATTTCCGTGGGATTAGCCCCAAAAGCTTCGATGGACGGGGAAACTACACCTTGGGTTTACGCGAACAGCTCATTTTCCCAGAAGTTGAATATGACAGCGTTGACCAAGTCCGTGGTATGGACATTTCGATCATCACGACGGCAAACACCGATGAGGAGGGTCGCGCCTTGCTGAAAGAACTGGGCATGCCCTTCCGGGATAACTAAGGCAGCTTTATCAAGGGAAAACTATGGCGGCACACGACACTATTTCAGACATGCTGACGCGGATTCGGAATGCGA
>JACMKO010000117.1 GCA_014380065.1 Leptolyngbya sp. ES-bin-22
GAAGTTTCCCCGCATCTCGTACCGTCATGACATCAAACCCTCTTGCTTGAAGCAAGTCTGCAATCAGGACATTGACATCTTCATCCAAGTACAAACCAATAAAGACACGACTCACAAAGCTCTCACCAATGGATCAATGAATGCGTCAGGAATGTGGTTTCGCTCAATGTACTGATTAATTTCGTCCTGGTGATCACTGTAGTAAGTCAAGGCTCCAAAGACTTGTCCCATTGTCAGGTGAGGCATCCCCTTAGGAATTTCTTCTGGCGCAATACCCATCCGCCAAGTTTCAACGATCGCTCTAATCGGTGTGCGTGTGCCTCGGATGATCGGCTCTCCATGTAGAATCTCATCATCTCGCACAACATAAAGATAGTCCGTCGCTTGAACCATGATCACCTCTCAAGTCGGATGACATTCATTGTATCGTTTACAGCAACTGTCTCAGGTTTGAACGGCAGAGTGAGCACTGCCTATTTGTACTTTCATATGCCGACGACAATAGCCTGTCCTTTGGGTACGATCGCTCAAATCTCTGATACTAAAAGCTTCAAATCTGCCAAACGATCGCATGGTGCTGGCAAAACAACGATCGTACGGTGGCAGATGTGGCTGAAACGATAAGGGGGCGATCGATGAGTGAGGGCGATCGGATAGTGCTGGCAAAACAACGATCGCGCGATCGAACTGGGGCAAATTCTGTTGGAACGATACGCCTGTAGGCACTGGAGCGGTACAGCAGATTGGGCATTTGACGGCAGAAGGATAAAATGGACAATAGTACCTTTTTATCAGAGGGATTTTATAAGGTTTAGCGTGACGCTCGATCGTGATGAGGATGGCATTTGGGTTATGGAATGTCCCAGCATTCCGGGTTGCGTGAGTCAAGGTCAGACACGACAAGAAGCCCTTGAAAACATTAAAGATGCCATCGCAGCGTGTCTACAAGTTAGGGCAGAGCGTGGGAGTCTCTAACTAAGGGATCGATTAATTCGTCATCATTGCAGCGTTCTCGTCTCGTGCTGCCTCAAAGATTTCGCTATCGCGTGCATCTCAAAGCGACAAATCTCGCAGAGCAACCCGCCATGCTTTAACCACGTTCACGTGAAATCGACACCGATCAACCCGCAATCGCGGCATCACTGTTCATAGGCAGCGGACAGATCAAGAAGCTTTTTATGTGGCTTTGAACGTTCAAAGCGTATCGGGATCGATGCCCATTGCGCGGAGGCGATCGGCGAGTGCTTGCGATCGGGCTTCCGCTTCATTGGCACGAATTTCTGCCTGTCTCGTTTGCGCTTCCGCCTGTCTTACTTGTGCTTCTGCCTGTCTTGCCTCTGCTTCTGCCTGTCTTGCTTCTGCTTCTGCTTGTTCTGCCCGTTCCGCTCCTGTGGCAACAACATTGCCGTTGCGGTCAGACCAGCGTAACCAGGTGCCTTGACAGGTCTCGAATTCTCCTTGCCACAGAGTCAGACCAAGCTGTACGGACTCTAGCCAGTTGCCTTCTAAAGAGATGTAGCGACCCTGATTCAGCGCAAAAACCTGGAGTAGTTGATCCCCCATTTCTGTCTGAAGTTGACGTAAAGGATCAAAAACAGCGTAGTAGGTGATACCGATGCGGGCATAATCCTGCACCTTGCTGCCTAGTTCATTGCCACGTCGGTTGGAGACTACTTCAATGGCGACATCAGGCGCTTTGCCAAACTGCCAGAAAAAGTACGAGCGGTTCTCCTTTTTGCTCCAATCTTCTGGGGCAGTCACACCCACGCTCAAAAAAGCATCAGGCACCAGTGGCGGTTGCTCGACGGCATAAAACAGTCCCACGTTTGCGTCGGCAAGAAATGGGTGATCGATGGGTTTAGAGGTGTAGAGCGGTTCGACCAGTAACCGCTGTTGCTTGGCAGACTGAATGTTATCCACTGGCTCATCGTCTTCGATGACCAGATCGGTGATGTCTGGAAGGAAAATGTCTGGGAGCATGGCGATCGCCCTACCGCTCTAAAGCATGATTAGACAAATTGTAACCTGCTCCCCATCGACAGACATCGCTGATTCTCGAGACCGCGCCATCAACGACTGAAATTGACATACTCCACTGATTCGTCTGAGCTGAGTTCCGAAACAGCCTGCTTTTGTTCAGCAGGGCTAGAGACGCTGACGCTTGACTGCCCGTTTGCCATCGGCTTCACGGTAACGGGCGTTGGGCTAAGCGGTTGCTCAGGACGGCGGGCTTCGATCAAACTAATGGCACGAGGGACGCTTTCGGGCAGGATGACGACCAACCCATTGAGCGATGCAGCATCCAACGCCGTATGGATGGCTGTGACCTCATCCAAAATCGTCTCGTAACGAGCCTCTGGTTTTGCTTGGGCAATGCCCTGGCTAATTAACTGCGCGGCTTCGCCTCGTGTTCTACCCCGCATGTCCTCATCTTCTTTAATGATGATGCGATCGAACATTTGTGCCGACAGTTTGCCCAGCGTCACGAAATCTTCGTCACGGCGATCGCCAGGTCCACCAACCACGCCAATGCGCTCACCGGGCCAGTTTTTCACGAAGCCGCCTAGCGCTTCATAGCTGTGTGCATTGTGGGCATAATCGACCAGTGCATGATAGCGACCAAGGTTAACCAGATTCATGCGTCCCGGTGTGTGTTCGGTCGAGGCTTGGAAGGTCATTAGTGCCTCGCGGATCGCTTCGATGTGTACCCCCTGAGCAAACGCAGCCAAGCTTGCTGCCAGCGCATTGGCAATCATAAAGGGCGCACGTCCTGCCAGGGTGAGGGGCACATTCACTGCCTGCTCAATCCGTAATGTCCAGTCACCTTTGAGGATGGAGAGATAGCCATTTTCGTAAACGGCTGCCAGACCGCCCTCCTGGGTGTGCGATCGGATCAACGCGCTCTCTGGCTCCATAGAGAAGTAAGCCACTTGCCCCTTCACCCGATCGACCATCGCCGCCACTAGGGGATCATCGGCATTCAGAATGGCATACCCTCCTGGCATGACGGTTTCTGCAACAACTCCTTTCACCTGTGCCATTTGGTTGATCGTATTGATATCGCCAATGCCCAGATGATCTGCCGCCACGTTAAGCACCACACCAATATCGCAAGCGTTAAAGGCTAAGCCAGACCGGAGAATACCACCTCTAGCGCTTTCAAGTACGGCAACCTCGACGGTTGGATCTTGTAGGATGAGGCGGGCGCTCTGCGGTCCTGTGTTGTCACCAGGTTCTACCAGATAGTCGCCAATATAAGTGCCATCGGTCGTGGTGTAGCCGACTACCTGTCCTGTTTGTTTGAAGATGTGGGCAACCAGGCGAGTCGTTGTGGTCTTACCATTGGTACCCGTTAGCGCAATGATCGGCACTCGACTAGCAGCACCGGATGGAAACAGCATACTCAGCACAGGCTCAGCCACATTGCGAGGAATGCCCTCGCTAGGACTAACGTGCATTCGGAAGCCGGGAGCCGCGTTCACTTCGACAATCACGCCATCCACTTCAGAGAGTGGGCGGGAAATATCGGCAGTCACCACGTCGATCCCCGCAATATCGAGACCGATAATTTTGGCAACACGCTGCGCTAGCCAGATGTTTTCGGGGTGCATGTCGTCAGTACGATCGACCGCAATACCACCCGTACTGAGGTTGGCAGTGGCTCGCAGAGAAAACGTTTCACCCTCTGGCAATACAGTCTCCAGGCTATACCCTTGCTGCTCCAGCAATTGCCAGGTGGTGCGATCGACCTCCAGCTTGGTCAGCACATTCTCGTGCCCTTCACCCCGGCGCGGGTCTTGATTCGTTTGCTCAATGAGTTGTTCGATCGTCGCCTTGCCATCGCCCACCACATGCGCTGGTACACGCTCAGCCACCGCTACAACTTTGCCATTGATCACCAGGACACGGTGGTCGCGCCCCTGGTAAAAGCGCTCAACAATCACGTCTCGGGAAACTTCTTTAGCCGCATCGTAAGCCGCTTCTGCCTGTTCCCAGTGAGTGATGTTGATTGTGATTCCCCGCCCATGATTGCCATCTAGCGGCTTAATCACGATCGGGTAACCGCCCACATCGGCGATCGCGCCTTCCAGATCATCCAGGTAGCTAATGACTGTACCACGAGGAACCGGAACCCCCGCCTCACGCAAAATCTGCTTCGTGCCTTCCTTATCCGACGCAAGCTCAACCGCCAAAATGCCGGTGCCGGTGCTGAGAGTAGCTTGAATTCGTTTTTGGTGCACACCATAGCCAAACTGAATCATGGCACGCGCACTGAGTTGAAACCAGGGAATACCGCGTGCATCCGCCTCTTTCACCAGCGTTTCGGTACTGGGCCCCAGCGAAGCCTCTGCCCATAACATGCGCAAATCTTGGAGGTCTTGCTCCAGCTCTTCTTTGGGATAGTGTCCCGTTTCAATGACGCTTTGGCAGAGCCGTACCGCCGCTCTTGCCGCATAGCGCCCTGCTTGCTCGTCCTGATACTCAAACACAACCTGATACGTGCCAAGGTTGGCGGTCTCACGGGTGCGTCCAAACCCGACGATCATACCTGCCAGTTCCTGAATTTCCAGGGCAACATGCTCGATAATATGCCCCATCATGGTGCCTTCTTTAACGCGGCTCAGAAAGCCACCCCGGCACCCTGGAGAGCAAAAATGCTCAATCAAACTGGGCAAGGTTTCCGTCAGCCCTTCATAAAAACCGGGAATTACATGCGAGGGTTTGTCTGCCAGATCCTCCAAATCCAGACGCATCACAATGAGCTTTTGACGTCGAATGCTCCAATAGTTGGGACCACGTAATGTCTGTATTTTGAGTATTTTCATGACGCTGAATTTAGGAGGACTCTGGTGACTGTGATTGAGTGCCAGGTTCAGACCTTTATGGCTGGAAAGCTTGTGGATAGTTAAGAGGATAGAGTGGGGCACGACTACCCAGTTTCAAACCCTCAAAACCCACTAGACTGTTCATCGCAAACATTTTGAGGCTAAAATGTAAGGAACTTCGGACTCGAAACCCTTTTGGAAACACAAAACTCCTTAGGGGCAGGGGTTTGAAAGAATACCCCCAGTGGGAGACTTGTGCAGTGAACTCAAGAGTCACTTGGCAATGGGCTTTACATCACATGAGCTTAACTTCATCGCTAGAGCGGCGCTAAGCAATGCTACAGCCAGAAAAAACGGGCAGCCGCCTGTGGAAATCATAGCGATCGCTGTGGCTGAGAATGTGCAGCCGAAGGTTACCGATGCTTAACGGATCAGTCGCACCAACCTTTGTGTGATTGGTGTAGCAAAGCTCACTCGAATCCAAAATGGTCACGGTGCCTTTGCCAATCACTTGCAGCGTACCATCCCCTTCAAAGAGCGCACAAGTATCTTCATCAATACCAATGCCCATGCAATCCGGGTAAGCCGCGATCGCGCTCATCAGCCGAGCCATCCGGTTGCGGTTGTGAAAGTGCTGATCCACAATGACTTCGGGAATGATGCCCAGACCCGTCGTCATGTCAACTAAGGAGCGGTTGGGCGATTCGCCACTACCCCCACCTGCAATCATATAATGACCCATAACGGCTGCGCCTGCACTCGTCCCTGCTAGCGTAATGTCGCCCTGCTGCGCGCGTTGACGCACTGTTTTCATCAAGGGAGTATCTGCCAATAGCCCACACAAACGCAGTTGATCGCCCCCCGTCATGAAAACGCCCGTACAGTTTTCGACATAGCTTTGCATTAAAGGATCTTCGCACTGTTCGCGATCGCGAATGTCCAAAATTTCAATCCCCTTTGCGCCCATCTCTCCAAAGATAGTCAGGTAGCGATCGCCAATGATGGCAGGCTCGCGGGACGCAGATGGGATGATGGCAATGCGAGCCTCAGCAGAGCCTGAGCGACCGAAGAAGTTTTGCAGAATCTCCCGTCCATGCACCTTATCTTCCGCTCCCCCAATCACCATGATGGCAGTTTTCGTAGATTGGGGCATGTTCTCTCCAAAGACCTGAGATTCGATTTGCGATGCCACAAGCTCGGGCGCGATCGGGAAGAAGCGCTCCCATAGTTTCATGACTGAGGTGTAGACGCTGCCTTTATTCATCTTGCCGTCAGCTTCGCTTATTGTCCTCATCATAGTGTTTGCTGCGCAAAAACGATTGAAAAGACGGGGACTAAGACGCTAAGTACGAGCGTTGCAGATAAAAAAATCACCTTTAAGCTGCCCACTCTCCCAGGCTTCATCATGCCAGATTGTTGGAACGTCATTGAACCAGCCACAAAATTTTATTCAATCTTTTGCTGCAACTGCTAGGGTTGAGACGGTCAACCTTAAACCGAGACTGCTAAGGCTTGCCAGCGTTCTCTAGTCTACAGTTCAACTGCAATGCGCTTTGATCTTGTCACCCTCTTTCCCGATTTTTTCGCTTCACCCCTTGGTTCGGGGTTACTTGGCAAAGCGTTAGCGAAGCAGATTGCTACTGTACATTTTACGAATCCACGCGTCTTTACAACCGACAAGCATCATCGGGTGGACGATGAACCATACGGCGGTGGCGTGGGTATGTTGATGAAGCCCGAACCCATTTTTGCCGCTGTGGAGTCCTTACCAGTTTTGCCCAGACGCGCAGTGCTTTTAATGACACCCCAAGGTGAACCGATGTGCCAACCGATGTTTCAGCAGTTGGCGATCGACTGCAATCAGCTTGTCATCATCTGTGGGCATTACGAAGGAGTTGATGAGCGAGTGCTAAATCTGGTCACACGAGAAGTCTCACTCGGCGATTTTGTACTGACCTGCGGCGAAATTCCGGCACTGGCGCTGCTCAACGGGGTGATTCGCTTGTTACCCGGTACGGTGGGCAAAGCCGAATCCCTGAAGGCAGAAAGCTTCGAGGATGGACTGCTCGATTTTCCCCAATACACTCGCCCATCTGTCTTTCGGGAATGGGCTGTGCCAGAGGTGTTGCTATCAGGAAACCATCAGGCGATCGCCCAGTGGCGCAAAGTACAGCAAATTCAACGCACGCGCGATCGTCGCCCTGACCTTTACACCCAATGGCTTGAAGCTGATTCCAATCAAGAATCGTAGCAAGGCGAAACTGCACACGAACTGATTGCCTACAATGGAATCTGGGTAGCCTTGACGTTAGCGGTCGGACTCACATCCACAACTTTAACCAAATCATGAGACATTTAAGCTTTCGGCGCTACAGTGCCATCGCTGTAGGAACCTTACTGGCGAGCACCATCACCCTTCAGCCTGCCACAGACACAACCAGCTTACACGTGACGTTTGATGCCGAAGCCTCTGCCCGTAGCAGTGGTGGTCGCAGTGGTGGCGGTTCGTTTCGGTCGTCCCCTTCGCGCTCGTCTGGCAGCTCGTCTGGTTCTAACGGCTCCTCTAGCCGCAGTAACAGTCCTTCCTACCAGCGCGATCGCTACTACAACGGTGGCGGGGGACCTGTTATTGTGCCAGTGCCAGTAGGACCGGGTATCTACAACGATCCGTACCGCAACAATGGCTACAGTAACGGCTACAACGGCGGTTCTAACAACGGGCAAGCCTCGACGACTAACTCCGGTATGGGTTGGATTGTAGGGCTGCTTTTACTTGGTGTGTCCGCGATCGTTGTTTTCGGGCTGGTTTACATGGCACTCAAGGCGATGAGGAGCGGTGCAAGCGGTGGTACTGCGCTCGATCGTGAGCTTAATAACGACATCGTGACCATCAGCAAAATCCAGGTGGCGTTGTTGGCCGAAGCACGCGCGATTCAGTCAGAGTTAAGCGATCTCAGCTTGGAAGTGGATACTGATACCTCAGAAGGACTGCTGCAATTGGTTCAAGAAGCGGCGTTGGCGCTGCTAAGAATGCCAGAAAATTGGTCACATGTCCTGGCAGACTCGCAAACGGTTAAAAGCCGGGAGGAGGCAGAAGCCCTGTTTAACAAACGTTCGATCGTCGAGCGCAGCAAGTTTAGCGTGGAAACACTGACCAACGTGGGTGGCAGAGTCAGTAAGCGCGATCGCTTTAAGCCTGATCCCGGTGAAGATCCTGCCGCCTACATCGTTGTGACGCTGCTGGTCGGCACAGCCCACGACAAACCACTTTTTAGCCAGATTCGTACCCAGGAAGACTTGAGCAACGCTTTGGAGCAGCTAGCATCGCTGCCCTCTGATTACCTGATGACGTTTGAATTGTTGTGGAGTCCCCAAGATCCAGCGGACAGCCTCACCTATGACGAGCTGCTGACGGAGTATACGGAGATGGTGCAGCTTTGATCTGGGTAGCAGGTTTAGCGCCGTGTTGCTTCTTGTCCAGCTCATACCGGAGTGGGAGATAGAAAGAAAAATTGAGCCTTATGCAGCTTTGGTGCGCTCTTTCTATCTCTAGACGCTTCTTTTGGTGGCTAATTTGCTGCAATCATAAGTTTGTGTAAGTTAAATGCTCTTAACTTAAGCTTTAGAATCGATATTTTATGTTTGGAAGCCCATTTCTAAGAACAGGGTGCTATGGAACAGAATCTTCAACAAACGTCAGGCAGCGGAGACATTGACAGCTTAGAGTTAACAAACGATATTGTGACCATCAGCAGGCTGCAAATAGCGCTGCGATCGCGCGCCAAGCGTCTTCAGACACAATTCTCGGACATTGCGCTACGGGCGAATACTGCTACACCAGAGGGTCTGTTTGAGTTGCTGCAAGAAACCGCGAGCGTGTTGTTGGAGAACGTTGACTTCTGGACGCACGTTTTAGCAGGGTCACAAACCGTCGATAGCCGCGAAGCGGGAGAGGCGTTGTTCAACAAATTCTCGCTGCAAGAACGGGCTAAATTTAGCGCGGAAACGCTAACCAATGTTAATGGAGTGGTCAGTCAGCAGCCACCACTCCCGCGAGGTTCTGGCGATCATGCGGCTTACATTGTGGTGACACTGTTGCTGGGTACCGCAGACGATGCACCCCTCTTCAACGAGATCTATTCAACCTCGCTGCTGCGCGATGTGCTAAGAGACATCACCACGCTGCGATCGCGCTTCCTACTGGTCTTTGAGCTGCTCTGGACACCGCAAGATCCGATCGACAGTTTAACTGAAGCTGATTTGGCATCGGACTATGCCGATTTAGTGCCCATTGCTTAGCGGGTTAGCGGTCAGCCGTCTTTAGGTTGTCAGGCTGATAGCTGGTAGCCGCTAGCGGATCACGACCATCAACCTATAATCGAAGCGTTGAGCACTGTAGGCTGATGACGAACATTCGGATTGGCAACGGATACGATATTCACCGCTTGGTCAGCGATCGTCCGCTCATTTTAGGAGGAGTCACGATTGAGCACGAATTAGGCTTGCTGGGGCACAGTGATGCGGATGTGCTCACTCACGCCATTATGGATGCCATGTTGGGGGCGCTTAGTTTGGGCGATATTGGTCACTACTTTCCGCCGACAGACCCTAAATGGGAAGGGGCGGACAGCGTGGCGCTGTTAACTCAAGTCGATCGCCTGATTCAAGACAAAGGCTGGATGATTGGCAATATTGATTCAGTGGTTGTGGCAGAGCGTCCAAAGTTAAAGCCACATATCCAGGCAATGCGCGCTCGCCTCTCGACTGCCCTCAAGCTACAACCAGATCAGATCGGCATTAAAGCCACCACGAACGAAAAGCTTGATGCAACCGGACGCGAAGAAGGTATTTCAGCGTATGCTGTCGTGCTGTTAGTTGACAAAACCGCTATGCCGTCCTAGCAGGGCATTACGACTTTTGTAGATATAGCCATAGACAGATGGGTTAGGACGGGGTGCAGGGGCTTCGGCGTGAGCGCTCAGTCGAACGGTGGAACCCCTGGCTGGGGGCAACGCCCTCAATCCCCCTTTAGATCCCCCTGCTCTAAATGTTGTGACGATCGCCATAACAGCAAAGCAACGTGGTTAAAATAAACAACGGTAAGCCATAAAGCTTGATGAAACTTTCATCAAACTTCACTAAAGCTTATGTGATAGCGCTCTACCTGCGCCGGGTAAATTAGATTACAGGAGCAACATTTTAGCGTGCAGCGCCAGTCCCATCAGAGGCAATCCTCCTGAAGGCGCTTGTCTAAAAGACTATACTCTTAGTCATCGCCTCTTTCGGTTGCGGAAACGCTGGCGAGTCCAGTTAAATAGTTGTGTTTATAGTATCGTTCAACCACTGGCGATCGACCGCTCTGGCACAAAGAATCACAAAATTCTGATACGACTCATCTCTGGGATTCACGCTCACCTTCTCCTCGTTTTGGAAGCCACTTGTTATGACCGCTACTAATGCTGCTACCGGATCGAAGCCTGACGCGAGTACATCAATCCGGTTTGTCATTCAAGACGCTTACGACCGTGGTGCAACAGCCGTGTATCTTCAGCCGGGTCGTCCACCCTTTTATCGCATGAGCGGTAAACTGCTGCCGCAGGATCATCTCTCGCCGCTCACGCCAGAGCAGTTTCGGCATTATCTCCAAGAAGTGCTAACGCCTCAACAACTCAAACATTATTTGGACGTGCGGAAGCTGGACGTTGATGTACGCATTCCTGGCTTTATGCAAGGTCGCATCAACTGTGGACCGACTGCGCAGGGCACGGAGGCAATGAGTCTCAATGCGATCGCGCTGGATGGTCCCGGTCGAGAGGTGCAGCGGCAGGGCACGGTACAGATCATGGTCGAAGATGCGTGCAAGCAGCGTGCCTCTGATATTCACCTGCAAGTGGGTGAACCTGTACGCTTCCGCATTCAAGGCAAGATGGTCAAGCAGGAAACCTATGGCAAAATTACAGCGCGCCAGTTTGAAGAATTTTTGCAGGAAGCGCTATCAACCGCGCAACAAGAGCAGTTTCGGGTACGGCAGGAGCTAGATACTGCGATTCTGTATGAAGGGATGGTGCGGTGTCGGGTCAATTGCTCACAATCGATCATGGGCGGTGCAATGGTGCTGCGCTTGATTTCGCTAGACGTGCCGACGCTGCGGAAGCTAGGGCTACCTGATATCTTGGGCGTTTTGGCAGAGGAACGGCAAGGGCTGATTTTGGTGACGGGTTCGGTCAACTCTGGAAAATCAACCTCGCTGGCAGCGATGCTGCGGCATATCAATGAAACGCTGCCTCGCAAGATTGTGACGATCGAAGACCCGATTGAGTACGTTCACACCTCTAACCAATCGCTCGTGACCCAACGGGAAGTCGGGCTGCACACTCAAGAATTTAAAGATGCGCTGCGGGGAGCGCTCCGACAAGACCCAGATATCATTTTGATCGGTGAAATGCGCGATCGTGAAACCGTCGATACCGCGATTCGTGCTTCCCTCACTGGGCACCTGGTACTGGGCACTCTGCATACCAAAGGTTCGGTCAACGCCTTCAAGCGTCTGCTCAACTTCTATACGCCCGAAGAGCAAGAAACCGTCCGCATTCAAATTGTCGATGCCCTTCGTGCGGTGATTTCTCAGGCCTTGGTGCCGACAGTCCACGGCGGGCGCACAGCGGCGTTGGAAATCATGCTCAATACGGATACGATTCGAGATTACCTCCAGAAGGGCGCGATCGAAGAGATTCATCAACTCATGGAAGAAGGCAAGGACGGCAGCCAAACGCTCAACCAGGCACTGTTTGACCTTTACGAGGGCGGCGTGATTACGCCTCACGATGCGCTGACCACCTCGCTCTTTCCAGACGACTTGAACTACATGCTGAAGAACTACACGCGCCGCTCCAGTCGATCGGGGTTGACGACATCAGAATACTTCAATCACCAGATGACCTAGACCCTAAAGAAACCGGGTTTCTGTCGTGCAGCGCTGAGTGCGTCAATGCAACCAGAAGAAACCCGGTTTCTAGCAGTTAGCCCGTGGTTACCGTCTCTAGTGTGGCGATCGCCTCTAGCTTTAGCTTCGATCGCTTCATGGGTTCGGGCACTGGCACCGGATAGTTGCCCGTAAAGCAGGCAGAGCAGAAATTGTTTGGGTCGCGGCGCGTCTCGTCTAACATGCCGTCCCAGGACAGGTAGCTGAGGGAGTCTACGCCGATCAAATCGGCGATTTCGGCAACGGATTTGGTAGCGGCAATCAGTTGATCCTGGCTATCCGTATCGATGCCGTAGAAGCAGGGATGAGTGACAGGCGGTGAAGAGACGCGCATATGGACTTCAGTAGCGCCAGCATCGCGCAGTGCTTTGACAATTTTGCGGCTGGTGGTGCCTCGCACGATCGAATCATCCACAATAATCACGCGCTTGCCAAACAGCACGTCTTTCAACGGATTCAGCTTCATCTTGATACCCGATTCGCGCATGGCTTGGGTGGGCTGAATGAACGTACGACCGACATAGCGGTTTTTGATCAGTCCTTCTGCGTAGGGAATGCCAGATGCCTGAGAGTAGCCGATCGCCGCTGGAATGCCTGAGTCGGGCACGGCGATCACAATGTCGGCATCGGTGGGAGCTTCGATCGCCAAACGACGACCAATCCGCATCCGATAGCTGTACAGGCTTTCAGCCTGCATCACGCTGTCGGGACGAGCAAAGTAAATCATCTCGAAAATGCAGAGTTTGGGCGTGGTTTCCTTTGTCCAATGAAACGATGCCAAGCCGTCTTCGGTGATCCAAACCAGCTCCCCTGGCTCCACATCGCGCACATACTCGGCGCTGATAATATCCAGAGCACAGGTTTCCGATGCCAGGACATAGCGTAGTGGGTCGGTTGGGGTTGCTTGGGGCAGTGTGCCGATGACCAGTGGACGAATGCCGTTGGGATCGCGAATGCCCATCATCCCGGTTGGGGTGCCGATCGTCAAACTGAACGCGCCCTGACAGCGGTGCAAGGCGCTGATGGTACCTTCCAACCACCCTTTGCCATTGTTCACTGCTTCGGCGATCGCCAGCGCAATCATTTCCGAATCGGTGGTGGTAAGTAGCGTAAAGTTGCTTTTTAGCAGGTCTTCTCGCAGATCAGGGGCGTTTACGAGGTTGCCGTTATGTGCCAACGCCAAATAACCCAGGCGAGTTTCTACAACGGCAGGCTGAGCATTGACAACTCGGCTAGAGCCTGTGGTGGAGTAGCGGGTATGACCGATCGCCATTGTCCCCGTCAGACTGCCCAAAATCGTCTCGCTAAAGACTTGTGACACCAACCCCATTTCTTTGTGCAGGTGAACCCGATCGCCATCAAAGGTGGCAATGCCCGCAGACTCCTGCCCCCGATGCTGAAGCGCATACAGTCCAAAGTAGGTCAGTTTGGCAACGTCCTCCTGTGGTGCATAAATGCCAAAAACGCCACAGGCTTCTTCTGGTTTGTCTGAAGCGGTTGGCTCCTCTAGAAGCGGAGGCAACTGCGCAAGGGGCTTGTTAACAGGTGAGGGTTGGTTCGGGGTCATGCTAAGGTGCAACTCCTGATTGTGGATGGAATTGGGAAAAGGCGCATTTAAGCAATGGGCACTGGGGCTATGAACCTTAGGTGGAAAACTAAAGGAGTTTGAAATTTGGCTTGGAGAGGGAGACGGTCTAAAGCCCAAAGCTGACTAGCAAGATTAAGACGCGATCGCGATCGCTTAATATTTCTTTAATCTTCTCATCAACTGACGATTACATCGTAACAATCACGCCACCGATTCTTGGTTACACCCAAGGAGGAACTGATGACGGTCAACTAATACCAATTTGAATTGAAAAGCACGACACATCTTGTAAGGGCAAGGCAATGCCTTGCCCTTACCCAGCGATTGGATCTGTAGCCGTCATGCTTTAAGTTGGTACAACTTAGGGACAAGAATTTCATAACCTCGGCGTTTTCCGTAGGGGCGCACAGCCGTGCGCCCCTA
>JACMKO010000118.1 GCA_014380065.1 Leptolyngbya sp. ES-bin-22
AGAAGCTCTCCTCCTCCCAAATTTGCAGAAGAAGCTGGAGATGAACGCCTTTTTTGAGGCTTCTCAGACAGCTTTAGCGCGGCACGTCGATCGTCAGTGTTTGAGTTGTGTCTAAGTTCTACTAAACCATTCAAAAGGTAGAGAGCATGTTGAGCGCTTTCAACTAAAACAAAGGCATTAACTGTAGGCACAAAGGCTCATTGGTCATGAACCAAACCTTCTTGGGTATCCCTAAATTTGGTTTAGCACAGCAGGTTTGGTTTCTGGGTGGAAAAGGGATCGTCCTCAGCCACACCGCTGAAGCCGGAAAATGGACGTACGTGGTTGAAATGGCGTTGGGCTTAGAACCGCTCTGTGGCAGAGTGGGTGCCGAAACGATGGTAGTGCTTAACGAGGCGGAGTTGCGATCGTGGGATCGTGCGTAAAGATCGCCTCACTCTAGCCCTCTCCCGATGGAAGAAGGAACCAGAAACTCCTGAAAGCCCTTTTTGGGGAAAAGAGTGTAGCGCGACGGTATACCCTGCGGGAAGCAAGCTACAAGAACGGGCTGAGGGCAGGTTAGTTGCACATCGCGCAAGAAACCCAATGTCTGCATCAGCTCTATTGCACTTTTCTATTGCACTTTAAAGCTGTGGAAGCCGATGGCTCAGCCAATCAGCGTTTTCGTGCAGAATGTGCAGCATACTTCCATGAATGATTGTTTCCATCCTTAAGCTCTCCTGCAAAGTGGCGATACGGCGGGTTTTAGAATGACTGGGTAATGCCTGCGCCCCTTCAACTGTGTAACGGTTAGGGACGTGACTGAGCACGTGAGCGATGAGCTTTTGCCGCAACTCGTGAATTGCAAATGCTAAGTGATAAGGGTCTTCGGGGTATGACTCTAAGACATGCTCAATTTCTTGCACGACCACTGATAGAGTTAAATTGATTAATCCGTGTGACATTGTTACCCCTAAGACAGAATAGTTGACTGCGACTTGATCATCCTTTCAGTGCTTTAAGCTTTATAAAATTGGCATTTCGTCGTGACAATGGCTACAGCGCCAGTAAAGTCCGCCTACGCGCATGTGACGAAGTAAAACAGTTGAGCAAAGTAAGCAATGATGCCTACCTTGTATTGAGCGTTTGCTTACTGAGCGTTTAACCGTACTGTCACCAAGTAATTGCTGGTGGCGATCGGGCATTAAATGTTTTGACAATGGCTTGGGGGCAGGCATCAAGGCGTTCATAATAAACCTGGTTTGATTTCATGGCGGCACCGCTTTTCTGTAGAAACGGGTTGCGGTTTGATTTCACTTTCTATTTCAAACAGAGCAATTAATTTTTGGATCAAAGACAGCGTTACAAGCAGCTTGGTTGTCAATCGGTATGCTGCCTGCGCGACCGCTCCTATGCAGTGCCGCTTGGCTACTTAAAGCGTAGCAACTAGAGGTTTGAAATCGTGTATACGTAAGTGTTTGAGCGTGGTTGAATTGTATGAATTAAGCTAGAAGTTTGAATTTTCTTATAAAAGACTGTAAAAAGAGCCGCACGCTGAACGCTATTCCCACTCTCTCGCTTCCAGTTCTTTCTGCGGCAGCAGTAAGGTTGCTTCAATTTCTTGTCGCACTGTGGCTGTCACCTCAGAATTGCTCCGGAGACAATCCAGTAGAAGTTGATTGGCATCGTAATAGTGTTGTAGCGTTTGCTGTTGTTCAGGGTTAAACTGCCAGCGGTGATGGATTTGACGATAGTCTGCGATCGTCGTTTGCAATTGTTCGACCCATACAGTCTGGTGTGCCTGCCACCAGGCTTGAACCCGGTTCTGACTCTGAGTGGAATTGGGCAATTGTTCCTTGAGCTGTTGCAACGATTTTTGGAAGCCAGCATCCAGCACAATCACCAGAATATTGTTGAGCGCATCGCCACAGGCATGAGCATGAGCAAAAGTCGGATCTTGGTCGATCGCGCACTCTACCAGCAGGTCATCCAACGCAGCATCCAGAAACATCCCCTGGTCAAGGGTGTTGGCTAAGACAAAGGGAGACGCAGCATGCGGTGTCCGGGCAAGTGCCAGATAAAACGCCCGCCCCGTTGCCACCTTTGGCGGTGACGGAATTGTCTGCGATTTTTGGCTTGCCCAGGTCAAAAACTCCTGTAGATACGGGTCATTAGCAACCAGTGCGTCAATTTGTCGCTTCATCAACTGCATGAGTGAGTCGGCGCTCCGCAGCATGGCAGTGGTAAGCAAGAAGATTTCGCGCCAGTGAGGATCGGTGAGGTGGCTGACCAGTCCGCCCAGCGCTTGCTCTAGTGCCTGTAAGTTGTAGCTGGCAACAATGTTGCGCGCCGTAAAGTATTCTTGAAATGCCAGATACGAGAAGGAAAAAACTCCTCGCGCTCGTTCTATTAGTAGCCCATGCTGTGCTTCCATTGCTTTGAGTGCGGCTTCACTGTCGAGTTGCAGTGCCTCTGGCTCAATGGGCGCATCTGTCAACGTTCGCATGTAGTCGCCGATGTATTGCTCCAGTACGCGCTGTTCAAAGAAATACTGACCGCGCTCAAACGATGCCGCCGCAATTTGGCTTAACAGCTTGATCTTTTGGGGCAATAAAAAATCTCGATAGATGTCATCGCGTTCGACACCTCTGGCTTCATCCCATTTACCCAAAAGCAGGTCTAACCCTTGCCTGTAAAACTCCGATCGCTTCGTGGGAAATTTTGCTTGACCATGAAAGACCCAGCAGGCAAGGTGCAGAAACAGCGGTGTCACGATGAGTTGACGAAACTGCCAGTTCTCCGGCAAGTCGAGCTTTTGGATAAACTGGCTAGCTTCTGCCTGACCAGACTGAGTGTTGGTTTTGGTAAAGGCGACAAACCATTTCTGAGCGAAGGCAGTGATTTGCTCCTGGGCGAAGGGGGCAATTTCAACATCGGTAAAGCCCCGCAGCCTGAGCTTTTGCATGGCTGTGCGACAGGTGACGACAAACCGATTGCTGTGATATTTGTCTGCAAAGCGGCGGATTTCGCGTAAGACGGCTGCGCTCTCTTGCTTCAGCACTTCATCCATGCCATCCAGCAACATCATGATCCTGCCTGCCTGAAGCAACGTTTCAATCATCGTTGGATCGGTAAGACCAGAAGTGAGCCATTCCCGACGGATATAGCTTAGAAGGCTGTACTCGCCGCTGATTTTGAACTCTTCTGCAAAGTCCTTGAGTGAGATAAAGACGGGCACCTGATCGGCGGCAAATGCGCCGCGATTGCACTGGATAGCGAGGTACTGTAAAAATGTGGTTTTACCAACGCCGGGTCTACCCAACACCCGGAGCTTGGTGTAAGTTTCAACTGCCCGCGTACCGGATGTTTGCTTCTGGTCTATCACGCCTAACCCAAAGCGATCGAACTCTTCCGGTCCCAGGCTCTTCAGGTCTTCGATCGCCACCGACTGCTGGCTGGCGATTTCTTCCAAAATGTTGACATCAACATAAATATCATCAATGCTCACGGGTCGGCTGATATCCAAGAGCTGCAAGATGCCACACTGGTCTTGAATTTTGTCGCGGCGCTGCGATCGTACCTTGTGCACCAGGACATCCAGATTAGAACCCGCCGCATGACCGTTTCCTACCTCTGGAGATGCTTCGGGTGGACTCATGGCGATCGTGCGCCAGTCTAGCCCCAGTACAGAGCAAAGTTCAAGAAACACATGGCGCTCAACAGATTGCCCGGATAAGAAGCGCCAGATCGGTTGACGCGTCTTTAGGTTCACCTCTCCCGCCAGGTTCTCTTGCGTCCAACCTTTAAGGGCGAAAGCATGTTTCGCTTCCTGGATGCCAAGCTCCGATGCCTGTAGCGATCGTTTAACCATAAAATAAAGGCAAAATTAATAAGGCAAAAAGTTAAATTTTTATGGAGTTATTCTAAGACCACTGTACGGTAATAAACATACAGCGAGCGGAAGATATACACCAATCGGTTGATATTGTTGCAGTTTTAGCCAAAGGCAAAGAAGTCAAACCGCTTATCCACTTAGACAGTCCCCATCCTTGAGCGACGTTTGGGCTGTCATAGACTGCGTGGAATGCTTTTCAGCCTTTGCACGTTTGGGGTGCTGTCGCCTTGCAAAACGTAAAGCCGCCTCGAACAATTTTCTAAAGTTTTGTAACGAATTCAAACATCAAAAGACGATCTTAGACATCACGTTAGGTTTAGCGTCTTACTCGATCGGTTCTGGCGAAGCTTAGCGCTGCTGAGCGATCGATCAATCGGTAGGTGCAAGGCATTGCCTTGCACCTACAAGATGTGTCGTCTTTTCAATTCAAATGGGTATCAGGCTATTTCTCAGACGCTAACGGCACAAAGTCATACCCAAACTGAGAGCCGGGAGCGGGTCGAACCTGCACGACAACCCCGAAGCCAGAGGCAATCTGGCGTTCGCCCGACTGAATAAACCGAATCGTACCGCTGGCACCCTTAACGGAAAAGTCCGAGCTACGAAGTGCATCTCTGAGTCCGTCGCGGGTGGGATTGGGTTGCACACTCGTAGCGATCGCCTGCTGGAGTCCGCCAGCGATCGCTTGCGTTGCGTCGTATGCCATCGCCGTGCGCCAATTCACCGAGCCTCCCCACAGGGTTGCAGCCTCCTGGGAAAAAGAATTACCAGGCACCATCGTGGGATGCCAGGGCACTGCCAGCAGCAAACCATTAACAGAAGCCTGCCCTAACTCCAGGGTTGCCGCTGTGTAAAGGCTGGTGCTGGCAAGCAGTTTCAGCCTGCCCTGGTTGGCTTTTGCAGTTTCAGTGGCTTTGTTGATGCGATCGATATGAGGCGCTAATAGTAAGGTATTCGCCCCTCGCTTCACTAAATTTGTAATTGCCACGTTAGGGTCGAAATCTTTGGCTGAAAAATCACAGGGAGCTTGGACCAAATCCGCATTGGGATGCGCGATCTTCTGTGCTAAAACCCCGTTGGCAAATTGGTTGCGGTAGGATTCGTTATCGACGGCAGACGCATCAGAGCAGATGGCAATTTTGGCATCGGGATGGCTCTTAATGTAATAGGCTGCCAGCCTGTCTGCTAAAAACCGGATGCTGGGCACCATGCGAAACACATAGGGCCCCATCGAAGAAAGCTGATCCGAAAAGCTGGTGGGAGTCATCATGACTAACCCTCCCTGAATGTAAATCGGAGCCGCTGCAACCGAAGCATCGCTGGCGTTGTGCCCGACGACCGCTAACACCTGAGAATCCTTCACTAAGCGTATGGCAATGAGTTTGGCGATCGCCGGGTCATTATCATCATTGGTAATCTCTACCTTGAGCCGCAGCCCGCCAATGCCACCCTGCCGATTCGTCGCCTCCTGTGCCTGAGCAACGCCGCGCAGAATCTCCTGAGCCACATTCGTGTTGCTGCCAATGGGGACGCTGACCGCAATCTTGAGGGCACTGTGAGTCCCAATGAGGGCATTGTTCAGGTAAATTCGGGCTTCTGGATCGTTGTGATTTTGCTGAAGTGAGCGCTCAAACCGTTTAGCAGCCGTGCTGAAATCGCCTCGGCTGAATGCCGTCACACCCGCTGCTTTATCTGTATTGACGCTTGATGTCACCAACACGCGTTCTCCCAGGCTCGTGCGGGCACGCATCTGGCTATCCTGGTGCCATTGCTGTAGCAGCATTGCCATGCCGATCAGGGCAGTGGCGCTTGTCGCGACGATCGCCGCCAGTTTAAGCGGATTGTAGCGGGGATACTTGAGAACGGGCGCAGCCGGATTTTGGCAGATGACAGGCAGCCAGGACGCATAGGGATAGCGGGGTTCCAAACTCTGAAGTCGCTCTCTGGCTTGCCGCACAGCCAGGTGAAACGGTTTGCCCTGAGCAAAGGCTTTGAGGAAGTATGCCAGAAACATCTGAGCGATGCGATCGGGCACGGGTTCGCGCATCACGATCAGGTAAGGAATCTGGGAGTTTTCCAAATCGCGTGCCAACCCCAAGCCATCGCAGGAATTGAAAATTGCCAACTGCAACCCATGCTGCACCGCGTGTTCCAGGGCATGCTTGAGGTCGCTGAGGGGCAGGCGATCGGTCTCGTTAAGCCAGATAAACCCGGTTTCACCATTCATCTCGCTGCGGCTATGTCCCGCGAAAAAGAGCATATCCCACTGGTGTTCATACAGGTGCTTGTCCAGGGTCTCGCGGGTGGGTTGCACTAACCGATGCACCACCGCATGAGGCAACGTATCCAGCAACGTTAAGTCCACTTGAGTGTCAATCCCCTCACTGTTGCCCAGCACTGCCAGAAGCTTCACTGGATTGCTCAGCCGTTTGGACGTTTGAGACATCTGAGCACTGATGCCAATTTCTAGCCGGGGCAGCTCATGCAGCAGGTGCCAGAGGTGCCAGGGCAGTCGGCGTAACCAGCGATCGTGCGTGCGGATAATCAACCGCGAGGGGTTGTGCCGTCCCGCCTTCTCAACAATGTGTAAGACCAGTCTCCACATATCCGGTTGATCAAACCACTGCTTCAACGCCTCTTGCAACGCGTTCGCTGCATGGTTGCAATCATCCCAATGGGAAACATTCGTCGTCTGCGGGGGGAAATCTAAGCGCATGGCTCTTCCCCAGCGATGCTTTTCACCCCAGCGGTAGTAAGCCTCTTGCCAGCGGGTATAAAGCTGTGGCATGTCTGGCGCGGGGGGTAAGCGTCCTTCAAACTCAACGCTGTCACTGATGCGAAGGAACACGCGAAAGCCGCGATCGAAATCTCCTTCAACCACGTCCAACACAATCAGCTTGTTGCGAACGGTACCCATCGGTTTTAGAACCTACTTTCCAAAGCACACACCCAAAGCACACACCCAAAGCACATATCCAAAGCACACACTAAATCGCAAACGATTCCGTAATCACTTCATTCGCCAAGCAAAGTC
>JACMKO010000119.1 GCA_014380065.1 Leptolyngbya sp. ES-bin-22
ACGGAAGTGATCTTTCAGGCTCCTAAGAATCAATCGACCCAAGAATATGTCAGCGGTCGCTTCGGCTAGGGTGGGATTATTCGCTACCAGCGATTCAAGCAACCCCGTCGGAAGACGCGTGATCCCGGCTCCTGATCGCGATAGTATAAGTGATGTCCGAAACCTTATAGAAGGCTGAACTGTTATTTACTCCTTTTCGCGAATCCTTATGAAGCGCTTTCTTTCCGTTCTCCTGGCTGTTTTGATCAGCTTGATTGGTTTCACCCAAGCTGCGAGTGCGGCGACCGCTTTAACTGGCGACTATCGACAAGACACGGCGGCGGTCGTTAGTAGCCTCAAAGCATCGATCCAACTACCCGATGATTCTCCCGATCGCAGCGCTGCTCAAACGGAAGCACGTCAGTTCATTAATGACTTCACCGCTCGCTATCGACGCGATGGTTCTGTTGCCAAGCTGAGTTCCTACACCACCATGAGAACGGTCTTGAATTCGTTGGCGGGGCATTACAGCTCCTATCCCAATCGCCCGGTACCCAAAAAGCTGCGCGATCGCCTAGAGCAAGAGTTTAAGCAAATTGAGCTTTCTTTGAGCCGGGGTTCTTAGTTAAAGCCGTCTTGCTTTCATGCTTTAGTTTGATAAACGCCTGCAAGGTGACATTACAAAGGTATCCTCGCAGGCGATTTCAGTGCCTAGCGCTGGGCAATTTCGTAAGCACTGTCTCGATCGGGTTCAACTTTGAGGAGACCCGTGAGCAGTGAGGCTGGGCGCTGGCTGTAGGGCCACGCAAAGGCATGGCGGAAGGCAGCATCCTGACAGGCTTGTAGTTGCTCAAAGCCAATGATGTCATGCGTGAGCAGGCTTTCATACTCAAACGGCAGACGAACATTGTGTAAGCCTGCGTTATCGGTACAGATAGCGATGTCAACACCAGCGTCAAAGCAGCGATCAAACACAACCTTAAGCTGTGAAATATCCTCTAACGTCCCAGTTTGCAGATACGTAGTTGGGCAGACTTCCAGGCATTGTCCACGCGCCGCGACCTCTTTGAGCAGATGCGGATGCTGCAAGGGAATCTGGATGCCGTGCCCAATCCGCATTAAATAGGGCAATAGCTCCGGATAGCAGCCTTCTCTGGTTTCATATAGATGTCCAGTTGTGTTCAGCCCCAGCGATCGCGCATAGGCATACAGCTCGACAAACTCTTCCAACCGCTCACCGTAGTGATTGTCGCCACCTGCCACATCGATCGCGCACACACAATCGGGCGACTGTGCCGCCAAATCAACGATCGCCCGGTTGACCGCATAGGGTAACCGCGAGTGCATACACAAGATTTGGCTCGTGACGATGGGGTATTCATTCAGTCGACTGGCTTTACCGACGATCGACACAATCTCTGCCATCAAATCAATGCGCTGTGATTGGGGCAGATGGTCGGGCGTACGCAGGTACGGCGTGTAGCGCAGCTCCAAATAAGCCAGGTTCTCAAAAATGTACGCCCCCCGCATCAAGCGGTAGATAAAGTACGGCAGTGCTTCCGCCGTTTGCACTGATTCCACCAGCGTGTGCAACTCCAAATACTCGTCTAGGGTGCTACGGGGTCGTGTGTAAAAATCTTCAAATTCAGGGTAGGCGGGAAAGCGTTGTGCCAAGTCAGAATCATTCCGTTGCAAATACCGCCACAAAATCCGGGGGACAACAGAGCCTCCAAGGTGACGGTGTAGTTCAGCGTATAAAGCCACAAGCACCTCTTTAGGGTAAAAATAAGGGGTTTTAGTCTAAACTGAATGCCGATATTGGCAGCATTCAGTGGGAACACGGGTGAATCATTTGTGATATCCTAGCGAATCCCCCCAAGTGTCAAGAATTTCCGAAGCTCTATCAAGCTGAATTCAGCCATATGACCGAGTGTTACGAATCACCTTTTTTACATTGCCATTGACACCTGGGTCGAATGCTGCTGATAATGAATGTTTGTGAAAACTCTAGCGCTGATCTAAACTCTTGGCTAACGTTGTTGTCATCGGTGCCCAGTGGGGCGATGAAGGAAAAGGAAAAATTACGGATCTGCTGAGCAAGTCGGCAGATGTCGTCGTTCGCTACCAGGGCGGTGTCAATGCGGGGCACACCGTTGTCGTTAACGATCAAATCTTTAAGCTGCATCTGATCCCGTCAGGCATTCTGCACCCTGACACAGAGTGCATCATTGGCTCTGGCACTGTGATTGATCCTAAAGTGTTGATTGGAGAGCTTGATCAGCTAGAGACGCTGAACGTGTCTACCAAGAACTTGCTGATTTCTGAAACTGCACATGTGACAATGCCGTATCATCGGTTGATTGATCAGGCATCCGAAGAGCGGCGCGGCGAACATAAAATCGGCACGACGGGGCGGGGCATTGGTCCCACCTATGCGGATAAATCTGAACGCACGGGCATTCGGGTGATTGACCTGATGGACACCGATTCGCTGCGGAAGAAGCTGCGCTGGACGGTGGAGTACAAGAACGTCATTTTAGAAAAGCTCTATGAGCTGCCGCCATTGGATGCGGATGCTGTCATTGCCGAGTACCTGGAGTACGCCGATCGCCTGCGTCCACATGTCATCGATAGCTCGCTCCGCATTTACGATGCCATTCAGCACAAGCGCAACATCTTATTTGAAGGCGCACAGGGAACCTTGCTTGATCTGGATCACGGCACTTACCCCTACGTTACCTCCTCCAATCCAGTGGCTGGGGGCGCTTGCATTGGTACGGGTGTCGGACCGACGATGATCGATCGGGTCATTGGAGTCGCCAAAGCCTACACCACACGTGTCGGCGAAGGTCCCTTTCCTACCGAACTTCATGGCACAATGGGGGAGTTGCTGTGCGCTCGTGGCGCAGAATTCGGTACCACCACGGGACGGAAGCGTCGCTGTGGCTGGTTTGATGCAGTGATTGGTCGTTACGCCGTCCGCATCAACGGTCTGGATTGTCTAGCAATTACTAAACTTGATGTGCTGGACGAACTGGAGGAAATCAATATCTGCGTCGCTTACGAAGTCGATGGCATCATCTGTCACGATTTTCCCAGCAACTCGCGCAAGTTTTCTCGCTGTCAGCCAGTCTACAGAGCGGTTCCTGGCTGGAAACAGTCTACGGCTGACTGTCGATCGCTCAGCGACTTGCCCCAAGCAGCGCTCGCTTACCTCAAAATGCTGGCAGAGCTAATGGAGGTGCCGATCGCGATCGTGTCTCTCGGTGCCAGCCGCGACCAGACCATCATTGTCGAAGACCCTATCCACGGCCCCAAACGTGCCCTTTTGTACACCAATGGCGCAGTGCCAAATGAAGCGCACAAGCTAGAAGTCTGATTTTGAACGGCTAAAGGATGAAGGCTAAAGGATAAAAAACTTCCTCTAGCGTTCATTTTTTAGCCCTTAGCTTTTCCCCTTACTCCCCTAATTCATCATGGAACTCACGCTCGAATGTCAAACTCGCCCTGCTGGTAGCAAGGCAAATGCCCTCCGCCGCGCTGGCTTGATCCCCGCTGTGCTGTACGGGCATAAAGGTGCAGAATCCGTTTCTCTGACCGTTAAAGCCAAGACGGCTGAACTGCTGGTGCGCGATGCCTCTGTCAATAACACGCTGATTCAGGTGGATGTGCCTGAGTTGCCATGGAAAGGCAAAGCCTTGTTACGCGAGGTGCATTCTCATCCTTGGCGTGGCTACGTCTATCACCTGAGCTTCTTTTCGGTTGGCTCTCAAGAGTCTCTAGATGTCGATGTGCCCATCAACCTCGTAGGTGAAGCGACGGGTGTGAAGAACGGCGGTGGCTCGATCGACCAGGGTCTAACTGAGCTTCGCGTTCGTTGCGCGCCCGATCTCATCCCAGAATCAATTGAAATTGATGTCACTGGGCTGGACGTTGGCGATTCACTGCACGTCCATGAACTCTCGCTCCCAGAGGGTGTAGCAGCCTTGGGTGAACCCGATCGCGTTGTGGTAACGGTTCTGGCACCATCGAGTGCCGTGGCAGCCGAGGCAGCAGCGGAAGAAGCAGCGGCAGCATCAGCGTCTACAGCAGGATCTTAAGCGTATCGAATGCCATCATGATCTTAAAGGGTATCCATCATCGATGGATACCCTTTAAGCGTTAAAAGCGGTGAGCGATACCCTTTAAGACGGTTACCGTCATGGCCTTTGACAATCTTTGTAAACTCCTATCAGAGAAGTACCCCGATCGCTTTGCGACCTGGATTTTAGGTGCAGCCCCAGCGTCAGTAAAGGTGCTGAGAACTGAGTTGAGCATCGAACCCATTCGAGCTGATTCGGTCACACTTTTGCAAACTCAAGAGCGCATCCTACACCTGGAATTTCAGGTGAAGCTCGAGTCTGATCCCCCGCTACCGCTGAGGATGTTGGACTACTGGGTCAGGCTGCACCGCCTTTATCGGTTGCCTGTAACTCAAGTCGTCGTTTTGCTCCTTCCACCGTCAGAAAGTGCAGTCATCGAGACAGCCTTTGTCCTTGAGGCAACACGGCATGAGTATCGAGTGATTCGCCTTTGGGAAGAAGACCCAACAATCTTTTTGGAGGACGTTGCCTTACTACCGCTGGCATCGCTGGCGGCAACTGTTGCACCGGAGCAACTTCTTGTTCAGGTTGCTCAACAAGTTAATAGGATAGAATCAACGCAGCAGCGGCAGCAAGTTTCCGCTTACACACAGCTACTAGCAGGACTACGCTTCAAGAAAGCGTTAGTGCAGCAAATGTTTCGGGAGGGCATGATGAGGGAGTCGGTTATCTACCAGGCGATCCTCCAGGAAGGGCGGCAAGAGGGGCGGCAAGAAGGGCGGCAAGAAGGGCGGCAAGAAGGGCGGCAAGAAGGCGAATTACTTCTGGTGCTACGGTTGCTAGCTAAACGATTTGGCACGATCGACGAACCCACCCGAGCGCGAATCTCTACCTTACCTCTCTTACTCCTAGAAGATTTGGGAGAAGCCCTGCTTGATTTCTCTGAGCCAAATGATTTGATCATCTGGCTACAAACGCATCAGCCTTGAAGGACGATTGTTCTTAATGCCTCCACCATGCGACTGCTAGGCGAAATTTAAGACTTTTGCAACGGTTTGGACATCCTTATCACCACGCCCGGAGCAGTTGATGACGATACGGGGACTGCCAGAAAGTTGAGGACAGAGGGCTTCGAGGTAGGCGATCGCGTGGGCAGTTTCTAGTGCTGGAATAATGCCTTCCAGTTGCGATAGGCGTTGGAACGCTGCGAGTGCTTCTGCATCTGTGATGCTGTAGTATTCTGCCCGTCCCAGATCTTTGAGATAGCTGTGTTCGGGACCTACACCGGGATAATCCAAGCCTGCACTGATGGAGTGCGCTTCTGTCACCTGACCGTCTTCGTCTTGTAGCAGATAGCTCATCGCACCATGTAGGACGCCAACTCGTCCCCGCGTCAGCGTTGCCGCATGTTTTTCTGTGTTGACACCTTCGCCTGCCGCCTCAACGCCAATCATGCGAATTGTGGGTTCATCGACGAACTCATGAAACAGCCCGATCGCGTTAGAGCCACCACCAACACACGCCAACAAAATATCTGGCAAGCCGCCCCACTTCTCCTGGCACTGCACACGGGTTTCTTGCCCAATCACCGCATGAAAGTCGCGCACAATCATGGGGTAGGGATGCGGACCCGCTACAGAACCGAGAATGTAATGCGTATCCTCTACATTCGTTACCCAGTCACGAATCGCTTCTGAGGTGGCATCTTTCAGTGTTCCAGTGCCCGCTTCAACGGGAGAGACCTCTGCACCCATCAGCCGCATCCGAAACACGTTCAATGCTTGCCGCTCCATGTCATGCACGCCCATATAGATGACGCACTTCAGCCCAAAGCGAGCACATACGGTTGCAGTTGCCACACCATGCTGACCAGCACCCGTTTCGGCAATCACGCGCTGTTTACCCATCCGCCTTGCCAGCAACACTTGCGCCAAAGCATTGTTAATCTTATGAGCACCCGTGTGGTTCAAGTCTTCGCGCTTCAGGTAAATTTGCGCGCCTGTGCCGTCTGGTCGGGCGTAGTGAGCAGTCAGCCGTTCTGCAAAATAGAGCGGGCTGGGTCTGCCGACATAATCGCGCAAGAGTCCCTGAAGTTCCTGCTGAAAGCCGGGATCGGCGCGATACTGCTGAAACGCTGCCTCTAACTCAGTCAACGCAGGCATCAGCGTTTCGGGGACATACTTACCACCGAATTTTCCAAACCGCCCCAGTGCATCGGGACGATTTTGCGGTAAGGCGGCTGTCGTTTGAAGAGGGGCGAGGCGAGGCGTTAGAGTCACAGGTCTATAGCAATGTGGATTAGCTTTTATTATACGTCTGAGATTGAGAGGCATTGAGGTGAAGGCAGGATTCTGCTTTGATTGTGGTGAGTTGATCGCTCAAAAACATCCGTTGGGCTATATGTGAGTATCCTGCACAATGTAAAAGTTCAAGTCCTTGCTTAAAGTACCGCAGGCGCTTGAGCACTTAATCCTCCCGATCGAACCGATGGAGGAGAAAATCCAGAGCAGCCGCATGAAGCTGTTGATACACTGGATCGCGACGAATGGCTTCGCGATCGCGCGGATGCGGAAAAGGCACATGCAGAATTTCGCCGATTGTCGCCTCTGGTCCGTTGGTCATTAAAACAATGCGATCGCTCATGTAAATCGCTTCATCAATATCATGCGTAACCATCATGACTGCCTGACGTTGATGCTCCCAAAGTTTGAGCACTTGTTGTTGCAGTTTGCCACGAGTCAGCGCATCCAACGCGCCAAACGGTTCATCCATGAGCAAAATTTTTGGACGCACGACCAAAGCACGGGCGATGCCAACCCGTTGCTTCATCCCGCCAGACAGTTGATCGGGGTACTTTGCCGCCGCCGCCGTGAGATTCACCATGTCTAAATGTTCGTTGACCAGATCGGCTTTGGCAGCAGGCGGCAAGGATTCAAACACCTCGTCTACCGCAAGGCGAATGTTTTGGCGTACCGTCAGCCAGGGCAACAGACAGTATTGCTGAAACACCATCATGCGATCAGATCCCGGTTTACCAATCGGTTGACCTTCCAGGCGAATAATGCCCTGAGTGATTGGCTCTAACCCTGCCACCAGCCGTAACAGCGTCGATTTGCCGCAGCCAGAATGTCCCACGATCGCTACAAATTCTTGTTCGCCGAGCGTCAAGTTGATGTTGTCCAGCACGATCGCTCGTCCACCCCGAGCAGTTGGATACGCTTTGACGAGATTCTCAATGGCTAGAAAGGCAGTCGATGTAGCCTCTGGACGCAATTCATGCGCAGGCTGAGGAGAAAAATTGAGCATCAGAACCTCCTGTGGAATACGTTTCAGAGTCAGCTCACTTTGGTCTAAGTAAGATAGATGGTGGTCGGTTGGTTGGCACGAATCTCAAAGCTTTTGAGATAGCCAGCCAGGTCGCTGGGATCAAACGGTTTGTTGTCGATAAACAGCGCACCCGGTTCAACTTTGTAATCCTCTTTGGGACATGCAATGCCCAACTCTGCGGCAATGTCTCGATACAGGTCGGTACGCCATGCCTGACGCGCAATTTGTTCTGCCTGGGGCGGAATGGCAGGAATTTGCCCCCACCTTGCTGCTTGAGTCATCAGCCAGAGGCTTTGGGATTGCCAGAGAAACGTTGAGTGATTGTTGGGAATACTGCCTTCTGCGGTTGCCAGGTCGGCAGGCAGGTCAAAAAAGATCGTGGTCTCATCTGGTTTGTTCACAAGGCGCGATCGCCCGTCAAACCCACCGTAATCGTATGTGCCCAAAATACCAGGACGAGTCAGCTTGAGTTTTGCGCCCGTAAACGATCGCTCCGAGATCAGTTGTGCCACCTCTTGCCGATGGTTAGGATCGCTGCAATAACGACAGGCTTCAATCATGGCTTTCACCAGCGATCGATAAGTTTTTGGATTTTCTTGGATGAAGGAATCCTGTACGGCTAACACGCGATCGGGATGCCCCCGCCAGATTTCGCGCCCTTGTGCAAACGTAAAGCCAATGCCTTCATTGCCCTCAAGCGCACGAGTATTCCAGGGTTCAGCGACCATGTATGCCTGCATCGCCCCAATCCGCATATTGACCAACATCTGCGGCGGCGGCACCACCATAATGCGAAATTCTTCGAGCGGATTGATGCCCGCAGCCGCAATCAAATAGCGCACAAAATATTCGTAGATGGCGGAACTCAGCACCACCGCCATAATACGCTTCTCGGATGGCAGGTTGCTGAAATAACGATGAAAGTCCCGGCCAAAGGCTTCCAAGTTGCCATTATATTCCCGCCAGGGCCGTAAGCCTGCCTCCCACATGGCGCGATTCATGGTGATCGCGTTGCCATGCCGATGAATAGTCATCGCGGCACAGAGCGGGGCATGTCTGGCACCTTCTGCTCCAGTACGTGCATTTGTCACAGCACCAGAAACAACGGGAGCCGCATCCAAGCGACCGAAAATAATGCCATCACGCGCCGTTGCCCAACTAGCCTCACGGTTGAGTTTGACGTTTAAACCATATTTGCGAAAGAAGCCTTTCTTCCAGGCGATCGCAAACGGCGCACAATCATTCACAGGCACATAGCCAATCACAAGATTGGGCTTTTCCAGTGTCTTAGAATTAACGATCGGTTCAACTGCCAATGCCTCTGCTGTCAGCGCTGATGGGCTGCGATCGCCATCGATATTGAGTGAAAAAAGTGCTGCACCTGTCAGCGATGCCCCGGTTGCAGTGAGAAATTTGCGCCGTGACCAGCGTTCACGATCATGCATAGTTTGTTGCTCGATGAAGAACTTACCCACAGCTACGGTGGGTAGCCGTTAGTTGATGGCTAGCGCGTTAGTTAATTGATGGTTAGCGCGTTAGTTAATTGATGGCTAGCGCGTTAGTTAATTGATGGCTAGCGCCAAGCTGTCAGGGTTGCTTTGGGAGTGCTCAAGGCTTAAAGCTTCGGTGTCAACGCGCTCGCTATCATTGCGATCGCAACGCTCAAAAAGCACCGACTCACGCTTGCACAGGTCGATGGGTGACGGCTTCTTGAAGCTTGCAAAGCAGCCAATCAAGAATCAATCCTGTAATGCCGATCAAGACAACTGCCAGAAAGACGGCACTCAGGTTTAAGCGACTCCACTCATCCCAGACAAAAAAGCCAATACCAACCCCACCTGTTAGCATTTCAACCGCTACAATTACCAACCACGCCACACCTAAGCTAATGCGCAGTCCGGTGAAAATATAGCCCAGGCTGGCAGGCAGAATAATCTTGATCAACTGTCGCCAGCGAGGCATCTCTAACACTTGAGAAACATCAATGTAGTCCTGCGGCACGCTAGAAACGCCTAGGGCTGTATTGATTACAGTTGACCACAATGATGTGATGAAAATGACAAAAATTGCCGACGGATTCGCCAGGTTGAAAATGGCTAAAGCAATGGGCAACCATGCTAACGGCGAAACAGGTTTAAAGACTTGAATGAGCGGATTGAGCGCTAGATAAGCAGGACGATAAAGCCCAATCAGAAACCCGATCGGCACGGCAACGATCGCCCCCAATACAAACCCAATCAGAACGCGACGAATACTCGCCAGCAAAAGCCAGCCGATACCCAGATTGCCGGGACCACGCCTGTAAAAGGGATGAGTAATGGCATCCCAGTTTGCTGTTAGCGCTTGCCAGGGTGTTGGCATAATCTCGCTTCTAACAGTAGCGAGTAGCCACCATAAAGCGAGAACGCCTGCAAAACCAACGATCGGTAAAAGTACTGTGTCTCTTAAAAGTAGTGTACGAAAGCGTTTAGCCATCGCGTAACTGGCATCCACCGCCAGAGTTAGCAGCAATGTCATGGATTGCACCTCATTTCATTAGAAGTTGGCTGTCACTGAATGCCCAGTCAAGAAGTCTGATGAAACTGACACCGCACAGCAATGGCATTTTAGAGCTTGTTGCTACGAAGCAATCATCAATCAGTCTTCTCTCAATGCCTACGAGGTTAGCTGTCGGGCTAGGGTTGAGAGATACCCTTGATCAAAGCGTTTGCCAGATCGGCAAAATGTCTTTGAAAATGCGCCCCATACTTTCGGGTAACGTTGGTTCCCCCGCTTTTTGCTCTGTCTTAAGCGTTGTAGACTTAAAATTCAGAGGTCAAATTAGGCTGACTATTCAGTTAAACAGAAGTTAGCACTAAACGCTTCAGTTTTCAACGCCCCGCTTGAAAAATAACCTAAAGTAAGGCTCTGAAGCCCGTCAATCTTTCAGCTTGCTGCTCATCGTGGGTTACTTCTTCAGCCAGTAGCCGCATTCTAGAAGTCGGCGATCGTATTCTGACTAGCCTTCACGTTTTCCCTCATGCCTGATCGATTGCCCCTTACCAAACCGACGGTTACTCCTTTCGTTCCGCACCGCGACTTGATCGAGGAACTCGATTTGATGATTCGGGCACACTACCCGTTGCTTTACATTGTGGCGGTAGAAGAAGAGCCTGTAGAGGCAGTCTTGCAGCAAGTCGCAGCAAAAGTACAGCCCCAGCGTCATGTGCTGCTATGGGACGTTGTGCGTGGTTGGAGTGACAACGGGTCTGCGAAAGGAAGCGTGATGGCAGCACTCGATCGCATCGCCAAAGCACCCGCAAATGAGGAAACCATCTTTGTCCTCTATGACCTCCACCCACTGTTACAAAACGCAACCAGCGACAAAAATGCTCCCGTTGTGCGCGAGATTAAGAACCTTGCGAAAGATCTGAAGCGTACTCGTAAAACATTGGTACTGATCAGCCATACGTTAGCGCTACCAACCGAATTGAGCGAAGAAGTCACCGTCATTGATTTTCCTTTACCGAACCCGCAAGAAATTGATCACCTCATCTCGCAACTGGTGGTGCCCGAAAAGCTGAAGGTGACGGGGCTGGCGCGAGAACAACTGGTCAAAGCCTGTCAGGGATTAAGCTGGACTCGCATTCAGCGTGTGTTGGCAAGAGCGTTGGCAGCTCGACAGCACGTGACTGAAGCAGACATTAGCGGTGTGCTGGAAGCCAAGAGGCAAGCCATTCGACAGACCGGCATCCTGGAATTTTTTACGGTGCGAGAGTCACTGAAGCATGTGGGTGGGCTAGAGCACCTGAAGCAGTGGGTGCAGACGCGGCAGGATGTGTTTACCGAAGAGGCGCGGCGCTACGGCATTCGCAATCCCAAAGGTGTGTTGCTGGTGGGCATTCAAGGTACGGGAAAATCGCTTTCGGCAAAGACGATCGCCCATGAATGGCGGCTTCCTCTACTCCGGCTCGATTCGGGACGCTTGTTTGGCGGCATTGTCGGCGAAAGTGAAAGCCGAGTGCGTCAGATGATTCAAATTGCAGAGGCGATCGCGCCTTGCGTACTGTGGATTGACGAAATCGACAAAGCTTTTGGCAATATCAACAGCGGTTCAGATGGCGATTCGGGCACCAGTCGTCGCGTGTTTGGTAGCCTGATTACCTGGATGCAGGAGAAGACCAGCCCTGTCTTCATCGTCGCCACCGCTAATAATGTGCAAATTCTGCCTGCTGAGCTGCTGCGTAAAGGGCGCTTCGACGAAATTTTCTTTCTCAATCTGCCCACCGAACCAGAACGCCAGGACATTTTCAGAGTGCATCTGCAACGGTTGCGTCCCACGCGCTTACGCGAATTTGACTGTGGACTGCTGGCACGACAAGCAAAAAACTTTAGCGGTGCCGAAATTGAGCAGGTCATCATCGATGCGATGCACCAGGCGTTTGGTCGCGGTTCCAGCGGGCAGCGGCAGGATTTCACCACAGAAGATATTGTACGATCGATTGAAGAAACCGTTCCCCTCGCCGCGATCGCCCGCGACCAAATCGAAGCCCTCAAACAGTGGGCAGCCGAAGCAGGCGCACGTACTGCCTCACAAGATGTGCAGCTTGTTGAAGAACTGAAGCGACTCACTATTCAGAGGGGGATGAGGGATGAGGGGAAAGTATAAAGTATGAAGTATGAAGGATAAAAGATAAGTTTTGAGTGCATCACAAGCCTCTATCTCCTCCTCTCCTCAACCCCTGAGCCTTCTTTGCCCTTCTAGCTCAGACCTTTAGCGTTCATCCTTTATCCTTTAGCCTTCCTCTTCCCATGTCCCACTTCACTGCCATCAAAACTCAAATCAAAGATGCCTCTGCGTTGGTGAAAGCGCTGTCGGATATCGGCTTTAAGCAGGTCGAGGTGCATGATACTGCCCAGCATCTTTATGGTTTTCAGGGCGACATTCGATCGCAAACGGCTGAGGTGATTATTCGGCGCAAATATATTGGGGGCGCCAGCAATGATATGGGCTTCCAGCGACAGGCGGATGGCACGTTTGAAGCGATGATCTCGGAGTACGATCGCCGCCAATACTCTCAACCGTGGCTTAATCAGGTGACGCAACGCTACGGGTATCATGTCCTGATGGCAACGGCACCCGCTCAAGGTTTTACGGTGGAAGAAGAGGACGTGTTGGCAGATGGCACGATCCGAGTTGTGGTCGGACGATGGGCGTGAATTGCCAAGCATCTTGGCGTTCCAAGTTTGAAGGTCAAAGTATTGAGCTTTGAGGCTGGAGTGCCGTGTTTTGCTCTCGAAGTTCCATGTTGAAAGGTTGGCGTTTCGAGTTCAGACGGTGACGTTTCGGGTGCTGTAGTATGCTTCTGCGAAGCAGTAGGCGGAGTTTTAGGCTGTGAGGGTGCAGCTTCAGGTCTGTAAGTCGGAATTTTGAGACCAGAAGCAGATCGAGTGATCGTTTAAGCGCGATCGCCTGACTGCTTTGCTAGCAATGGCGCTGCCTGGAGGAGTGCCTGCGTGTAAGGATGTTGAGGGTGCGTAAAAATGTCCTGCGTTGACCCCAACTCGACAATTTTGCCTGCATTCATCACCGCAATGCGATCGCAGAAAAACCGTGCTACCCAGAGGTCGTGCGTAATAAACAAGTAGGTCAGGTGAAACTCGTGCTTTAAGTCTTGCATGAGCGCCAGAACCTGTGTCTGCACGCTGGCATCCAGCATACTGACGGGCTCATCGCAGATCAGCAGTTGCGGGTGCGTGATCAGGGCGCGCGCGATCGCCACTCGCTGTTGCTGTCCGCCCGAAAGTTGCGCCGGATAGCGATCGTAAAAGGACGACCCTGGACTCAAACCCACGCGCTCTAACATGTCCATGACCTGCCTCTTTGCCACATGAGGAGCGGCTAATTGGTGAATCCGCAGCGGATCGGCAATGCTTTCCCCGACTGTCATCATGGGATTTAAACACGCATGTGGGTCTTGAAACACCATCTGCATTTGCCGCCGCTGCCGTCGCATTGCCTGCCGAGACAACCCGATCAGGTTCTGCCCCAAAAACTCTACCTTGCCTGCCGTCGGGCGAATCAACTGCAAAATTGTGCGCGATAACGTACTTTTGCCACAGCCCGACTCCCCCACTAAACCCAGCGTTTCGCCAGGATACAAATCCAAGGTAATGCCATCAACCGCTTTAATCGTCTGGTCAGCCGATGAAAACAAGCGGGTAATGAAATTTTGCTCCAATGCATAGTGCTGCATCAGATTTTCGAGATGAAGCAACGGCACAGCAGATTGATTCCTGGTGGCTAGATTAGCCGTTTCCTCTCCCCTCTCCCCTCTCTCTTCACCCCTCACCCCTCTCCCCTCTCTCCTCTCTCCTCTACCCAAATCAACCGCTTGAAGATGCAATACCGCGTTCAAAAGCGATCGCGTGTACTCGTGCTGAGGCGTTTGCAAAACATCCTGAGTCGCGCCCGTTTCCACAAACTTGCCGCCATACATCACTGCGATGCGATCGCAGTATTCGCCAATCATCGCCAGATCGTGAGAAATGATCAGCAGCGCCATTTGCCGTTCCGCGCAGAGCCGCGTGAGTTCGCGCAAAATCTGGGCGGCGACGGTGACATCCAGGCTCGTGGTGGGTTCATCCGCCACAATGAGTTTAGGATTCAGCAGCAGCGCCAGCGCGATCGCCACCCGTTGCCGCATCCCACCGCTAAACTCGTGGGGATACTGTGACCAGCGACTAGCAGGAATGTTGACGGCTTCTAGCGTGGCGATCGCCTGCATTTTTGCCTGCCGCCGAGAAAGCTTGGGCTGGTGCGAGCGTAGCGTCTCTACGCAGTGATCTCCGATCGTCATCAGCGGGTCAAGGCGCGTCATGGGGTCCTGAAAAATCAACGCCACGGCTTCGCCTCGAAAGCGACGTAATGCCGCCGCCGAGAAGTCAAAAACGGATTGACCTGCAAACGTTACCTGTCCCGAAATAGAGGTGTCTTCAGGCAGCAGCCGCATGACGGCTCTTCCCAGCGTACTCTTGCCGCAGCCAGACTCTCCCACAAGCCCCAGTTTTTCCCCAGGATTCAGGCTAAACGAAACATCGTCCACTGCCCAGGCGATCGCATCCGCTCCATGCCGAGGATACGCCACCCGTAAACGATCGACCTGAAATAGAGCGTCTGTCCTGGAGTTAGTCATCAGCTATAAGCGCCTAAAGCAGTCATCAATGCCCCTGAGATTGTTTGGGTTGGGTAGCTTCTTGTGTCGCTGTAAAAGGACTATCACCAGGGGCGGCGCTTAGACTGAGCGTGCCCTTGAGGGTTTGTTGCACGATCGTGCCCTGAATTTTTACCTCACCCTGGCATTGTGGCAGATAGGTTGCTGCGCCCTGTAACGTAAGACGTTTATCATCCCAGGTTCCAGTCATTGCAGGACGTTCGGCTGCACGTCTGCCCAGTGTATCAGCCGCATCAGCCGCAAGCAGCGACCCAGTTAAGTAAACGCCAGACTGCTGTACCAACAAAATTAGCTGCTCCGACTTCAAGCATCCCGGCAGAGTTTGGGCGGGGATCTGATAGCGACCATCAATTTTTTGAGCCGCTTTCAGATTCGCTTCGCCATACGCAGTGACAACACTGAATAGAATGACGACAAAAGAAATCGCGCCACCGTAAAAGCTGAGAGATTTGAGACTGAAATGATTGCCCATTGGCTTCGTTGTTGGTGGTTAGTGGTTAGTGGTTAGAGGAACGCAAGCGGTAGGGAAGCAAGGGAGATGAGAAGGAAACCCGAAGCTCAACAATTTTTACCACGAAAGCACTATGCAAAACTTCCTCTACGCCTCTGCTTCCCCGGCTTCTCATCTGCATCCCTTCGCTACGTCACCGCTTCTGACTGATCTGCTTCGCGCTCCGTCTCTTCTACGGCACTTAAAACCGATGACAGGTGTGCAGTCACTTGACTGTAACGGCGGGTGATGAGTAGTGAGGAGTAGCACTGTACTGCCAGTTGGTCGGCATAGAAGCCTAGCGTTTGGCGTTCTAGTCCCCATTCGCGGCTGGCTCCGGCGATCGTCAGATCTGCGGCTGCCGACGCTGCGACGACTGCTTCAATGGGGTTGCTGGATTCGATCTGGGGCGTATGAATACGATCGCGCACTGAAGCGGGTAGTTGCTCCATCAACGTGCGAAACTCGTAGGTGAGATCGTTCGCTTGATGGTTCTGGGTGACGCTTAGAATCGTGAGCGTAGAGTCTTGGGAGTTTACCAGAATGCGTAGGGCAATTTCGAGCCCGAGATCGTTGTGGATGTTGGAGACGTAGGGCACCAGGAGCTTTTGAAGTTTGCTCTGCTGACGATCGACAAAGACCGCAACATCCGTGCGGGCAGTGCTGAGAATTTGCCCCACCCGACCACCCAGACGATTCCGGCTAAAGGCAGGGCGATGCCATCCCAATAAGATGAGATCGGCGCGATCGTTCTCGGCAACTCGGACTGCCTCTTGCGCCACATCCGTCGCTACCCGAATGATGGGACGAATGACTGAGCGCACTTGCGGTGGCTCCAAACTGGCGACCAGTTCAGCCATACGCTGCTCCCGTTCGGCGATCAGCCGTTCTGCCTCTGCGGGTGTGCTACCGAAGGCATATTCTTCATCCAGTTGAATCAGACTTAAAGGATAGATGGCAGCAGACATGGGAGCCTTGGGCGACTCTGGGTCACCCAGCGCTATCGTCACTGCCAGTTGAATCAACCCCTTCTGAGTGCTGGGGTTTGAAATGGGAACAAGAATGCGGTAATCAGGCTCAATGTCGTCCCCAAGCGGCTGCACAACATCCTGGCGAATGAGCCGTTTGGGGTACACCCACTCCAGTAATGGCGATGTCATGAACGTCGTAACCAGCGCCATAATCACCAGCATCGTAAAAAGCAGCGGCGAGATGACATTCAGGCTCAGACCAATATTCAGTACAATCAGCTCGGTCAAGCCCCGCGTATTCATGAGCCAGCCTAACGCTGCCGATTCTCGCTTGTCGATGCCAGAAAATCTGGCGGCAAAGTAAGTGCCAAAATATTTGCCCACGATCGCCACCGCCACCACCAGCCCGCACAACAGCCACAGAAATGGACTATTGAGCAAGCCGATTTGAGTCCGTAGTCCACTGTAGGCAAAGAAAATGGGCAGCAAAAACGTCAGCACAAAATCTTCTGTTTTTTGCGCCAGTTCTCGCGTTAGCCCTGGATGTTTTGGCATGACTGCGCCAATCAAAAAGGCACCAAAAATCAGGTGAATGCCAATCAACTCGGTGATAAGCGCGGAAACAACAACCCCGATGTAGATGACCGCCAGCACAAACTGATTTAACCGTCCGCTGCGATCGTAATAATTAGCAAAATTTTTCAGAAACTTCCGTCCCACCGTCACCATAAAGACGATGTAAAGCAGCGACAGCAACACGGTTGGAATCGCCCCGGTCATGCTGTTGGTACGGGTCACTGCGATCGCCAGCGCCAGCAAGCACCATGCCGTCACATCATCGACAGCCGCACAAGTGAGTGCCAGCGTGCCCAGCCGCGTACTCTGGAGGTTGTTCTCGGTCAGAATGCGCGCCAAGACTGGAAACGCCGTAATCGACATCGCTGCACCCAAAAAGAGTGCAAAGGCAGTAAACGATACGGTGCCACTCGACACCAGCGGATACAGCAACAGCGCCAGCACTGTCCCCAGCGAAAACGGCACCAAAATGCTGACGTGAGAAACTAAAACAGCGATATCAAGCTGACTCTTGAGGTACTTCGGGTCTAGCTCCAGCCCAATCAAAAACATGAAAAAGATCAGACCAATCTGAGATAGCACATTCAGAAAAGGAATGGTCTCCGGTGGAAAAAGCCCAGCCGCCACACTGGGTGCAAGCAGCCCCAGCAAAGAAGGTCCGAGCATTACCCCAGCCACAATCTCACCAATCACCAGCGGTTGGTTGAGCCGACGAAAGCCTAAACCAACCAAGCGGGAAAGCCCGATGACGATCACGATTTCGATTAGAACCTGAACAACGATGTCGAGTTTCATGAGGATGGGAGAGTTTTGAGTTTTGCGTTGGCAGAGAGGGATGACGTTTTGAGTTCGTTCTATTTCCTGTTTCCTCTTGCCGTTTACTTTATACCTTCTACCGTTTGCCTCATCTAACAACTAACAACCCTTTGGTCTTCTAAGCGTCTGGCAATTGCAATGATCGCCCGCGCCAAGTCCAGCCCCAGCCAGTTTCCGTTTTAATAATAGAGGCAATTGCGATCGCTGCCACCAGCGCGCCGCCCATACCAGATAGCCACCAATAGCGCGTGGGAATGGCAGAAGCGCTACCGCCAGACCGTCGAATATCATAGTGCAGCAAAATTGCCGTGATCGAACTGCCAGCGATCAGAAAATCGACGACACTTACTGTATCGATCGCGGTTTTACAGAGAACCACTACAAGCCCTAGCCAGGGGATGGAGTACAGCATCAACATGGTGACGGCAAAGAGGCTGACTGCTGTAAGGTTGCGCTGCGTGCCCAGGTAGAGATTTTTTGTCCAGCCTTCCCAAAGTGCCGCGAAGGAACGATACATGCGCACGGTTGCCAAATCGTTAGCCAGCAAAAGCTCCAGCTTCAAGCCACTCGCTTTAATGCGCCGTGCCAGTTCGACATCTTCAACCACTTGGCTGGCGACAGCCCGATGCCCCCCAATCTTTTGATAGGCAGACTGACGAAACAGCATGAATGGACCCGCCGCAAAGACGGTTTCGGTCGCAGGATCGGCAACGGCTGCAAAATCAAGCTCCGCAAGCAGTTGGTTCATCAGTATGGGCTGCACCAGCCATTCTGCAAGGCAGCCACAGATGATCGCCGGACTACAGGTGAGCAAATCTAACTGCTTTGCTTCTGCTTCCTGAACAGCCGCCGCGATCGCTCCCGGCTTTAACCGGACATCGGCATCCAAAAACAGCAGGAATTCGCCTGTTGCTTGCTCTGCTGCCTGCGTACATGCCCAGTTCTTGCCCATCCAAAGCTGTTGCTCTGGTCTAGGTTTGCCTGCCAGCAGATGTAAGCGCGGATCATTAAAGGTTTTTTGCAGCGTTTGCGCGATCGTCAAGGTGGCATCGCTAGACTGGTCATCCACGACCCAAACTTCTACTGGTGCCGCTGAACGGGTCGTTTCCTGTAAAACAGACCGCACACACGCTTCTACGTTATCCGCTTCGTTGTAAACAGGAATGATCACTGAAACAGAAGCGATGGCTAACGGAGCACGTTGCTCATGCGCTGTTGCCGCACTAGCGTCATCGGCTGCGATCGTCAGGTGGGGAGCCATTGCAGCCATGCGGCGTAATTTGGCGGCATAGAGCGAGACTCCGACCAGGGCGATCACGACCAGTGCAAGTACTATCAATGTTTTAGCTACTGATGGGCATCAAGCGAAACGAGTGGGTCGATCGCAGACTTCCTTCGAGAAGATCTGCAAGTTAAAGGTACCTCGCCACCCACGACTCGCATAAACTGCTGGTCACCAGCATTCTAAGGGATTCTGTTAGACAGTGCGATAGTTCCTCATGCCTGTTCGTCTTCAATTCGCTTCTGCTTCCAGGCACGGTTCTTGAGCAACAGCCTTATATAGAAAATTCTTCCTAAGAAGGATTACTTTCTTTAGAAAAGATTTAGATTCCCTGCTTATAATTTGTACAGACATCTTCGTCATGCTTCACAGTTGTAAGCAATCAGCACCTTTACTTCCTTGAGCGATGCCCCGGATACTCGTCATCGACGATGACCCTGTAATTTCAGAACTCGTCGCCGTAAACCTTGAAATGGCAGGCTACGACGTAAGCCAGGCGGCTGATGGCGTTAAGGGTCAAGCGATTGCTTTACAGCTACAGCCCGATCTAGTCATGCTCGATCTAATGCTACCTAAAGTCGATGGCTTCACTGTTTGCCAGCGTCTACGCCGCGACGAGCGCACTTCCGATATTCCTGTTTTGATGCTAACGGCTTTGAGCCAGACGCAGAACAAGGTTGAAGGCTTTAATGCGGGTGCCGATGATTACCTCACCAAGCCTTTTGAAATTGAGGAGATGCTGGCGCGCGTGCGGGCACTTCTACGTCGCACCGATCGCATTCCGCAAGCCGCTAAGCACAGTGAAATCCTAAACTATGGTTCCTTAACCCTGGTGCCAGAACGCTTTGAAGCGCTTTGGTTTGACCAGACCGTGAAGCTGACTCACCTGGAGTTTGAGCTGCTGCATTGCCTGCTGCAACGGCACGGTCAAACGGTCTCACCCAGCGAAATTTTGAAAGAAGTGTGGGGATACGACCCCAATGATGACATTGAAACAATTCGGGTACATGTTCGCCATCTTAGAACCAAGCTAGAACCTGATCCACGCCATCCCCGCTATATCAAAACTGTGTATGGTGCAGGCTACTGTTTAGAACTGCCAGCGACCGGGAAGAACGCGGAGAGCGACGAATCGTTAGTGGGTTAACGCGTTGACTCAGCCCTATCGCTTTGGTTGGTTTGATTGGTTTTGTCTCTGGTATCCCCCAGGTTGGCTAATTTTGTTTAACCGTCATTGGCAGCACTACAAGCCTGATGAGGGCGGCTGGAACTGGCTAGAATACGGACTGTTTCTGCTTCCAGGTGGGTTTTACTTGGCGCTGCTACTGCGCTGGCTACGCCTCAAGGTGCGATCGCTCGTGCAATCACCCGCACCCATCCTCAACACCGAACCCGATCCGGTCTACCAAAAAGCGTTTCAGCAAGAAATTCTCACGCCGATCGTCAGCCGTTATTTTCGCGCCACGCTGCTTGACGTTGAGAATCTGCCTGAAAAAGGTTCATTGATCGTGGCGATGAACCATGCTGGCATGTGCTTTCCGTGGGATTTTGTGAGTCTAGGTCTCTTGCTGAGCCAGCAGCGTGATTGGCAGATACAGCCACTGGCGCACCCCATCTTTTTTGACCATCCCTGGCTCATGTGGTGGCTCCCAAAGGGATGGGCGCAGGTGCTGGGCGGTCTACGGGCAGAGCGACGAAGTTTTGAGGCGGCGACCAATGCCAGCCATGCCGAACCGCGTGTTTTGCTGTACGCGCCCGAAGGTTGGCGAGGGTTAAGCAAAGGCTGGCAGCAGCGTTATCACTTGGCAACGTTTGATCCCAGCTTTTTGCGGCTAAGTTTACGCGATCGCGTTCCAGTGCTGCCGATCGTTTGCAGTGGCAGCGAGTCGTTGCATCCACTGACCGTTAACATACCCTGGTTGGCACGCTGGTTGGGGATGCCGCTGTTTCCGCTGTCGCCGCTAGTGCTGGTATTTGTGCTGTTTCCTTCAATGGGTGTCTGGGCAAGGCGTACTCGCTTGCAGTACTACATTCAGCCAGTGGAGCAGCCCTGGAAGCAAGTGCAACCAAACGGTAAAACGCAAGCGCGTCTGACGTATCAAATGGCAGAGGCACTGCGATCGCGCTTGCAAATCGTTATTGAGCAGGTGAGGAGCAAGGAGTGAGCGGTAAGGCGTGAAAAAGTTTTGAGTTCATTCTGTCTTTTGCCTTCTGACTCCTGGCTCCTGACTTCTACCTTCTGCCCTCTACTTCAAGCCCTTTCTACTGGCAAACTCAGGCTAAAGCGGCTACCATGACCGATGTGGGACGTTACGGTCAAATCGCCGCCATGCAGTTGAGCAAGTTTGCGGGCAAGTGCAAGCCCCAGCCCAGTACCCTGGTATTTTTTGTCTAACCCGCTGTCCAATTGTTGAAAGGGCTGAAACAGAATGGGAAGATCCTGCTGGGCAATACCGATGCCCGTATCGGTAATGTGGAATTGCACAAAGGCTGCTGGAGCACGGTCAGCGGTACCCTGATCCGTTTGGCTTGCAGCCTTCACCTGTTCCACTGCCAGTGTGACCGTTCCTTCTTCGGTGAATTTAACTGCATTTGAGAGCAGGTTGACAAGAATTTGTTTGAGGCGGCGGCTATCGGCGGTGAGCGTTGCCACGTCGGGAGCGATCACCAATACAATCTGCAACCCCTTGTTATTTGCCTGCTCTCGGATAAAGGAAAGACAGGTAATGCAGAGTTCTTTAACCTCGATCGTTTGTAGCATGAGTTCATCTCGCCCTGCTTCGATTTTCGACAAATCCAGCAGGTCATTGATCAGCGACAGGAGGTGATCGCCGCACACCGCAATATTTTCGAGGTATTGCTGCTGTTTGGCGTTCAGGGGTCCAAAAATTTGCTTCAGGAGAAGGCTAGAAAAGCCCAAAATGCCCGTGAGGGGTGTGCGCAATTCGTGGCTCATGTTCGCAAGAAACTCACTTTTGGCGCTGTTAGCAGCTTCAGAAAGCTGTTTTTCGCGTTCTAGCTCCTGGGTGCGTACCTGTACAAGCTGCTCCAATCGCTCATAGCTTTGGGCGTTGTAAAGCGCGATCGCCGCCTGAGCGCCAATTTGCTGTAGCAGGTGAATGTCACCGTCTGTGAACTGTCGTTGGGCGATGGTATTGAGGCAAATGCCTCCAAAGAGCCGATCGCGAATGAAAATCGGCACGCTGAGCACTGACCTGGCTTGATAATCGTCGTGCTGAAGCTGCCGGGTTGGAGTCGGTTCGATCGCTCCATAGTTTGGTGCATGAAAGACGTGCTTGCTGTAAAAGTCAGATTGTGGGTCTAATAAATCCGACCAGTCTGCCAGCGGAAACGCGAGGTTGAGCATGGGCGGCACGGTACCAAAGGCCTGCCACTCCTTGACAATGTGAATTTGGTCATTTCGAATGGCAAAAATGAAGGCTCGATCGACGGCAAAACAGGTGCCCGTCAAACGGGTAATTTCTTGCAAAATATACTCTGGGTCAAGGCTAGAGTTGAGAATGCAGGCGATCTGATTGAGCAACTGTTCGCGTTGTGCCTGCTGTTGCACCTGGTTAAAAAGCTGCGCCTGGTAGATAGCGATCGCGCATTGATCCGCGATCGCCTCCACCATTGCTATTTCGTCTGCTGTCCAAGTGCGATCGCGATCGCATTGATACAAAGACAGACAGCCCAGAAACTCTTGCTGGTAGATCAAAGGCACGAGCAAAAAGGCATGGGTGCGATACTCTACCGCTAGTGCCCGCGCCTCCACCCGTTGAATTTGATCAACCGCATTCACAACAACCAGTTCGCCCTGCCTCAAAGGTTTTTCATACTGCAAAAACATTGCACAAGGCTGATCCAACAACGCTCTCCAGTCGTGAGGCGCTTCACTCATTGTGCGAACCTTCATCTCACCGTTCTCGGCTGGGCGCACGATGAGGCAGCAGGTAGGGCAGAGAGCCTCCTGTACCATATCAACCGTCGTTTGCAGCACCTCGTGCAGCAC
>JACMKO010000120.1 GCA_014380065.1 Leptolyngbya sp. ES-bin-22
CAAACATATACTGATCAGAACTACGATCATTGCCATGTGGTGGGATTAGTCGGTAATCGGTGTGATGTCAATAGGATGGCAGCGGTGTGATGCCTTCAAGTTCAGCTTGCTGCGGCGATGGCTGCTCTCCTTGCTCTTCTGCTACGCGCAGCAGAAGGCCGGGCTAGAAAGCCTGATTTCTCTGGGAGAGTGTGCCAGTCAGGTGACGAAGGCATCGGGGTCGGAGCGATCGTTCAAGGTTAAGGAAAGACTAAATCAGTCCAAACTGGGTCCACCTTCCTTTGGCGGCAGGCAAAGGGATAGTTAAGGTTGAACCTGTCTATGTTTAAGCCGCTTGACGCAAGACATATGAAAGATGAGCCTTGACTTAATGCCAAGAGATCTGCTGCAAAGTATGCGCTGATAACCAAAGAGCGAGAAAAAAAGAGACTCGTGGCAAGGTTTTGTGCCTATTACTGAACGATGAGTACTTTAATGGCGCTTAGCTCAGTCACCGACAGCCGATCGACGCAAGCTAGTGACTTGCAGACGGAGTTGATCAGACGGTGCCACTGTTAAGCCGCGACGCAGCGGACGGACGGGCTTAGTATTGACCAGCCTCAACTCCAAGTTTGACAATAGCTGGAACAAAACCAGCTTCATCTCAAACAGCGCAAAGGCAGAACCAATGCAGCGACGATCGCCCCCGCCAAAGGGCAAATATTCATAAGGCGAAAACTGCCGTTCTAAAAAGCGCTCTGGCCGAAAGCGCTTGGGTTCAGGGTAGACGGCAGCACGGTGGTGCGCTAGATAAATCGAGGGCATGATCACCGTACCGGCTTCCAGGTTATAGCCAGCCAAGGTGACAGGTTGCTTCACCACCCGCGGGAATGCACTAATAGCGATTGGGTAAAGCCGCAGGGTCTCCTGACAAACAGCATTGAGATAGGGCAGTCGGGCAATGGTCATTGGGTCAGGATCAGCCGTAACCTTTAATGCGTTGATTTCGCTCAGGAGCTGCGTGTAAACGTCTGGTAAAAAGGTAATCCAATACAGCGACCAGGCTAGAGCAGAGGCCGTTGTTTCATGCCCTGCAAATAGTAGCGTCATCAACTCATCGCGCAGTTCGACATCGCTCAATGGTTGTCCTTCAGAATCACGTGCTGCCATCAGCAACGCTAAAATATCGGTTCGATTCGCGTCAGAGTGACGGTGGCGATCGGCAATTTCGGCATAGAGTAAGGCATCGACCTGCTGCCGGAGACGCAAAAAGCGCCCCCAGGGACTCCAGGCTCCCCAGTCCTTTTGGAGGAAGGGATAAAACAAAAGCATGGCACTGATGGGCGACCCAAAACCATCCAACATCTGACTAAGCGCCTGCCGTAGCTGCTCGTAGCGTGATCCAGCGTTGAGACCAAACACCGCCTTGAGGATTACCTGCAAGGAAATTGACTGCATGGCTGGACGCACCGCAAACGTTGTACCGGGCTTCCACTGGCTCATGGTTTGAGTCGTGATTGCCTGGATCACCTGGGCATACGAGCGCATCCGATCGCCGTGGAAAGGGGGCATTAGCAGCTGCCGCTGCCGCTGGTGCGCTTCACCTTCAAGCAAAACAAGACCTTGCTCACCGATAAGGGCTTGCAGAATTTGATTCGCCCTTCCAGCGCTCAGTTGCTCTGGTTTAGCCGTGAAAAGGGCTTCCAGTGCCTCAGGACTGCTGAAGTAGACCAAGGCAGCTTTAGCATCGGGCTGCGAGAGGCGATAATCATCCCCATAGACTTGAGTACGAGCTTCTAGTGTTTCTAGAGGGTGAAAAATAAAGCGCAGTCCCCAGAGACGGCGATGCCAAACCGAGGTTTTGGGAGGACCATTCAGCGAGTGAGTCGAAAAATCAGCCATGATTCGTTGCGTTGAGCGGATTAGAGTCAGCAGTAAGAAGTTTCTCCATGGTAGCCAGTGATTGATGGAGGTAACTCAGCGTTAGCTTTGCTAATGGCTTTCAACGTTTAGCTCTGCTTGAGATTGGACGATCGCTCAGGTTCTATGATTGAGTCTGACCTTGATTCCCACCGCCTACTGTGCAAGTCGATGCTCTCTTCTATCAGCTGTTCCAAAGTTTTCCAGCCATCTTCTTCGACTTACTGGGTCAGCCTAATGTCGATGTCAGCAACTATGAATTCACCTCTCCTGAGGTCAAACAGCCCAC
>JACMKO010000121.1 GCA_014380065.1 Leptolyngbya sp. ES-bin-22
CTCCCGCTGCTCATGCCTACACAGGATCGGTGAATGTGACGATCGACGTACAGCCGAGTGAAACCTATGACACCTTGGTGCGCCGTGCTGAAGCGATCGCCAGAGCTGCCACCCAACGCAGCTTCGATCGCGATATTTTGATCACGGATGTTTCGATCGTGATCATCGCGCAAGGTTCCTCCGCAACAGTGCCAGTGCTATCACTCACCACTACTCGACCCCAATGGCGCAGTCAGCCCGATTCACGTCGCTGGGCAACCTACTACAGCACCTCTAAAGCACTTTTGCGGTTGAACAACGCACCGACTGCAACGATCGCTCAGCCCACTGTTACCACCTCAACTCCAGCGACAACTTCGACGACATCACCACCGCGATCGACTCCTGCCAATACGCCGCCGACACCAACAGCTACCCCTGGCGGTTCAGCTACTGGTAGCCCCCAAACGACACCAACCCCAACCCCTATCCTGCCGCAGCGTATTCCCACTCCGGGAAATATCGGGAAGTAAGGAGTGGGCTGTAGGGGTTGGGGTGTGGGATGTCGGGAAAGCAAGGGAGGCAGGGGAAGCAATTCAAAACTTTCATCCCTCATCTTTTAGCCTTTCCTCTCTCCCCCATTTGTTAAGCTCTGTTTCAACTTGACGCGATCTTCTCCAACTCAGGGATCTGCGTGAAATGTCCGTGATACCATGCATCCTGTAGCTTCTAACGATTTAGGAGAAAAACCTTTGACACTACGGGTTGCGGTTGTCGGTGGCGGTCCAGCAGGCTCTTCTGCGGCGGAAGTTTTGGCCAAAGCGGGTATTGAAACCTATTTGATTGAGCGCAAGTTGGACAACGTGAAGCCTTGTGGCGGCGCGATTCCCTTGTGTATGGTGAGTGAGTTCGATCTGCCACCCGAAATTATCGATCGCCGGGTGCGTAAGATGAAAATGATCTCCCCCTCGAATGTGGAGGTCAACATCGGTGGCACGCTGAAAGACGATGAGTACATTGGCATGTGCCGTCGAGAAGTCCTAGATGGCTTCATGCGCGATCGTGCCGAAAAGCTAGGCACGAAAGTCATTAACGGCACAATGCACAAGCTGGAGATTCCCGGCAACGACAAAGCTCCATATACGCTGCACTATGCTGATCATTCCAACGGCAGTTTGGAAGGACAGAACAAAACCCTTCAAGTCGATCTAGTGATTGGTGCTGATGGTGCGAATTCACGGGTGGCGAAAGCGATCGATGCGGGTGACTACAACTACGCGATCGCCTTCCAGGAGCGGATTCGTCTGCCAGAAGACAAAATGGCGTACTACAACGAACTGGCAGAAATGTATGTCGGTGATGATGTGTCGCCCGACTTTTACGCCTGGGTGTTTCCCAAGTACGACCACGTAGCGGTAGGGACGGGCACCATGAAGCCCAACCAGTCGAAAATTAAGCAACTGCAAGCAGGCATCCGGGCGCGGGCAGCAGCAAAACTGCGGGGTGGAAAAATTATTCGGGTCGAAGCACACCCCATTCCCGAACATCCCAGACCGCGCCGTGTGGTCGGTCGGGTGGCGCTAGTAGGCGATGCGGCTGGCACTGTCACCAAATCATCTGGCGAAGGTATTTACTTTGCAGCCAAGTCGGCGCGGATGTGTGCCGAAGCCATTGTAGAGTTTTCCCAAAAGGGCGATCGTGTGCCCACCGAAGCCGACCTTAAGGTGTACATCAAGCGCTGGGACAAGCAGTACGGCCTAACCTACAAAGTGCTGGACATTCTGCAAACCGTCTTCTATCGCTCCGATGCAACCCGTGAAGCGTTTGTCGAAATGTGCTCTGACATTGACGTGCAGAAGCTCACCTTTGACAGCTACCTTTATAAGACGGTTGTGCCAGCGAATCCGCTCACGCAGCTCAAAATCACGGCGAAGACGATCGGCAGCTTGATTCGCGGCAATGCGCTTGCACCTTAAGCTTTGAGAAGGTGCTAGTTGGTAGGTAGCTGTGCAATCACCAGTAGACCTCCTGCATAAGTGCCTGGTGCCTAAAATTGCGTCTATCAGAACGAAGTCCACGCCGTGGATGACTGCCCAAAGCGCTTCTTTAGTGTGCGTTTCTTGCATGTCACAGGCTATGGCACACTTTGTTCTGGTAGCCCCGACTTCAGTCGGAGGGCATTTGCGGTTCGTGCAGGAGCTTTAACGAACAAGTCGCAGCTAGCTGTACGCGTCAGCAACCAAATACTGTGCCACACAGGCGTGGAGGCAGCGGTCTAAAAGTACCGCGAATTTAAATGCCTTGCGATCGCGCCGCAATCCAGTCTTGCAGGATGGGGTTCACCAATTCTGGCGCTTCGTCTTGGGGGCAGTGACCTACGCCCTTAAGGGGAATAAATTGCTGCACTTGAGGATAGTCAGCGAACGCTTTGCCAAGCGCGATCGGCTCCCACGGATCAGCATCGCCCCACAGGATAATCGCCGGACAGGGCAGTTTTTCCAGCAAATCTTCAGGTAATGGTCCTTGCGAGTAGCCTGTGAAGGCGATAAATACGGCTGCTGCACCCACATCTTTTGCGGGAACCATCAGCAGGTCAACCAGTTCATCCGTCACCGCATCAGCATTGCGATACGCCTTCAGCAAAATTTTTCGTACCGTGGCAGGCTTGGCGAGCTGGTTGAAAAACGTTTGCCCTAGCCACTCGTTTTTAAGCACGCGCTGGAGGATGGGGGCACCCACGCGCTTAAACCAGGGCTGCGTTGCACGACGACGATCGTGCAGCAACCGCAACGAGCAATTCAATAAGGCAATCGATCGCCCAATCTCTGGATGATCCACAACCGCTTGCATCACTGCAATACAGCCCACCGAATTACCTACCAAGAAGGCTGGCTCGCCGACAATTTCCTTACAGAAGTCTGCAATTTGCTGTCCCCACGTCTCAAAGGTGTATTCGATCTGTTCGCCCGGTTTGAGAGCGCCAGGGGTTGGTTTTGCAGAGCCACCAAAGCCGATGAGGTCGATCGCATACACACGACAGTTTTCCGCCAGCACAGGCATATTTTTGCGCCAGTGACCCAGCGATGCCCCAAAGCCGTGCACCAGCACAACGGCCGCTCCCTGTGTCCCTTGCGTCTGATACGTAATCGGAAAGCCCTGCCAGATCCAGGTTTGGGTTGCAGTTATAGGCTTTGCGGGGGGAAGCGATGAGGAGACGGTCATAAGATGGAGTGCTGCGACGTTGCCTGCTCCTATTCTCGCAAACTTTGCTTTACAAAAGTTGATGTGGCAGTTTTTATGCCAACACACGGCGCTCAATGTCCCAATCACATACGGCACTGTTTAGGTTGTCTCGCTCCTACCTTTCAAGCGATGAATCGACCGAACATCTGGCACAATCCCACCATGTTTGACACTATCTGCCGCTTTCTTGCCGAAACGTTCTCAACCGATTTTCCGTCTGGTTATTGGGAGAACCTGTTGCGCTGACAGAACTAAGCCCCTCCGAATTGTCGCTAGAACCGATTCGCGCCGATGCCCTCATTCTCCTGCAATCGGACGAACTCGTATTGCACCTTGAGTTTCAAACAGAGCCAAAAGCGACGATCCCGTTTCGGATGGCAGATTATCGAATGCGTGTGTATCGACGGTTTCCACAGAAGCAAATGCGTCAGGTGGTCGTCTATCTCCAGCAAACACAGGAAATGCAAGAACAGCATCTTCAACTAAAAGCTTTTAGCTTGCAGCAGCATCAAAAAGAACTGCTGTCGATCGAGGCGAGCACATTGCCAAGTTTGTGCGGTCTGGCTTATTAAAAACCTCGCCGCTGCCCATGATGCAAAAAGCCTTTGAATGAGGTGAAAACCTGGCGAACGAACAGATGCTTTGAGAACATGCGCATGCCTTTATGCTCAAGCAAGGCGAGTCACCGACTGATTGATACGCGGTCTGCCAAAACGCTCCCAGGCATTGCCGCCCCGCAGAAAAAGCTCAATCCAGCGCACAGGCTCTCCTCCAGCAGAAGACAGCCAGCCAGAACTACCAGGAGCAAATGCTAGCGTGCCTTCAGCCACCTTAAAGCTGCCGTCCGAGTAGACTGCATCACTAACCACATCACCAATGCGCACTACAATTTTGGCTTCAGGCTCTAAGTGCAGCGTGTGCGCTGGAATGGTCGTCTTAATGTTGCCATAGCCATCGACCCAGGCAATGCGATCGAGTGGTACATCGGGAATTTGATCAGGCATCAAGGGATCTCCCAGTAAGCTGAAGTCTGCTTTAGCAATGGCAGCAGCAGCCGGAGGAAAGACATCCCGCGAGCGAAACTGTGAGCCACCGCGAGACACGTTGACCATCTGCAACACCTTGGCATGGTCTTTGATGAATGAAAGCGTATAGCCTGCATTCACACCCACCACTTTGACCCCGTTTGGCAACAGCGCATACGTCAAACCTTCTCCTTCATTGTCCTGCCGAGCTTCTGGATCATCTTGGCGAGGGGCACAGTTGTGATAGAGAAGACGATCGCCAGAACCAGGATTGAGACCGAGTTGGGCAAGCCAAAACCCAGTTGCCAGCGTACTAAAGGGCGGTACTGATAGAGTGTGTATTTGTGCGGTAGGCAAAGCCATCAAAAGACGCTGTGTGACCTCGGCAAACGCCGGATCGCCCGTCCCGTAGTCAGCGATGATGTGAACAAACATGCAGTGCGCTCAGATAAAGGGACAATTAACCTCACAAGCAGTCTAGGCGCGATCGCTCATGCGGGCAAGATCTAATCAGCACGTTTAGGCTCAATCGGTTGGGATGCAAGACCTGGCAAAAATTGCCCTACCCAATGGTAAATCTCTTAGCAATCGCTTGGAGTTTACGATCAAGAAAGTAAACCGTAGTTTGAGAACGTATGTTGCCGTTTTCCTTGTGAAAAACATTAAAACGCATCTGTAAACTACTGAAACGAATTAACAAACAGACAAAATGAGAAAGCCAATCGTCTGTTTACTTGCGGAAACCACCAAAATGAATGAGTGCCTTGGTGAAATGAGACAAACCGCAGTTTGAGCAAGCAAAGCAAAAAAACGATGTTACAAGGTGTTTTGATGGCACGATCGCCGCTTCAACTGCCCGCATGGCTGCATTGGCTAGACACTTGCTCCAGCACAAATACCTGGGCGATCGCGCATCTTGCCAGTTTGCAGCATGGTGATGTTGTGTTTACACCGCAGCAAACGGCTGGACGTGGGCAGCGCGGACGATGGCATTCACCTGAAGGCGTGTTGACGGCTAGTTTTGTACTAGAGCAAGTTCCGGTCGCGCAATTGCCGATCGTCAGTTTGGGAGCAGGTCTGGCAGTGATTTACGCAGTTGAGGATCTCTTGCCATTGCAAGGCGTGTTGCGCTTAAAGTGGGCGAATGATGTGCTGCTAAAAGGGCGAAAGCTGGCAGGCATTCTATGTGAAGCGAGTGCAAACGGCAGCATGGGACGCGTGGTGGTTGGCATTGGTCTGAATCGTTGTGTGGACTTTGAGCAAGCTGGGCTTGATGACAACGCGATCGGGCAGGCAATTAGTTTGCATCAGGTTTCCCAAGTCGTACCTGACACGCTTTTGCTGCTAGAACGCTTGCGTCATTATTTGCTCCAAACGGCAGGCTTGCTTCAGTCAAAGTCACCTGATCCGCTTGTAAGTCCCGGACTGAAATCACTCTTACCCGCTCTCCGTAGTCGTGATGCGCTGCTAGGTCAGCCTATCTGTGTTGAAGTTGGCAATGAACGGGTAGCGGGAGAAGCAGCCGGAATCAGCGATCGCGGTCATCTCCTGTTACAACTGCCCAATGGCGTGGTGCGATCGTTCGTTTCGGGGCATATCCTTTGGCAGCACCGAGAGTAATGATCTCCGTTTGAGCGCTTATGTTTAGCGGCTATAGAGTTGCGTAAGCGCGAGAAGACGATCGCTCAATGTTGATGTGAGCAGATCTGAACTGCGGTACCGCCAGCGCCAGTTACCAGCATTGTGGCTGGGATCATTCATGCGCGATCGACCGTCCAAATCCAGCAGATCTTGCAAAGGAATGATAGCGAGGTCGGCAACAGAGGCTAACGCGGTACGAATTAGCAGCCAGTTGATTGAATCAATAGCATCCGGTGAAGCGTAGCCTAAATACGTCGCAAGAAACTGTTTCTCTGCTGCGCTTGCCGCTTGCCACCAGCCAATCACCGTATCATTGTCATGCGTACCCGGATAAACCACTGTGTTTCTCACATAATTGTGAGGCAAGTAGGCGTTACTGGAAGCATCGCCAAACGCAAACATGAGAATGCGCATCCCTGGAAAGTCAAAGCGATCGCGCAGTGCCTCTACTTCAGGTGTGATAATGCCTAAATCTTCTGCCAGGATAGGTAATGTTCCGAGTGCCTGACCAAGCGCTTCAAAAAATTGTTCACCCGGTGCGTTAATCCATTCGCCGTTAATGGCAGTTTCCTCACCAGCAGATACTTGCCAATACGCCTCGAACCCGCGAAAGTGGTCAACACGAACAATATCCACGTACTGCAATGTGACCTGAAAGCGCTTGATCCACCAGGCAAAATTGGTTTTCTGCGCTTGCTCCCAATGATAAACAGGGTTGCCCCACAGTTGCCCTGTGGCGCTGAAATAATCGGGCGGCACACCCGCAATAAACGCTGGTTCAAACGTATTTGGATCGAGCTTGAAGAGATCTGGATCTGCCCATACATCCGAACTATTGTGACAAACGTAGATGGAAATATCGCCAATAATTTTGATGTTTTTACTATTCGCGTAATGGCGCAATTTTTGCCACTGAGCAAAGAAGCTAAACTGTAAAAATTGATGAAACTGAATGCTGTCTTTTAATGCGTCTGTTTGAGCTTTGATGGCATCAGGCTCGCGTCGTGCGATCGTAGGTGCCCATTGATGCCAACTCTTACCGCCGTTTGCTTCCAGTAATGCCATAAACAGCACGAAATCATCGAGCCAGGAAGCTTGTTCCTGACAAAATTGTGCAAATTGTGCGTGTTGTTCAGGCGATCGAGCTTTCTGGAAGCGATCGTGCGCCAGCTTCAAAAAGCGCATCTTGTGAGAAATGACTTGCTCAAAGTTGACTTTTTCAGGATCACCCTCTGCTATTGGCGTTAATTCATTGGCATCCAGTAAGCGATCGCTGACTAAATGCTCCAAGTCAATCAGTAGTGGGTTCCCAGCAAACGTGCTGAAATTCATGATGTAAGGAGAATGCTCATAGCCTGTCGGTCCTAATGGCAACACCTGCCACAACGTTTGACCACTTTTCTCCAAAAAATCGACAAACTCGTAGGCTGCTTTGCCTAAATCACCAATACCAAAACGGCTTGGTAGAGAGGTTGGATGCAGCAAAACACCACTAGCACGCTGAAAAGCCATATTTTTTCGGTAACGCTGGTTTAAAAACAGACGGCGGTTCTAACTGAAATCACTGTGTTGCCTCAGTCAGTGCAAAACCAGTGCTCATACCCAGTATGAGAGCGCTTTGGTTAAATGCACCTACCTTTAGGAATGACTTTTATCCATTTTTCAAGGAATCAGACGTGCGATCGCGCATTTTTTGCACAGTGTAAAATAGCTTGCTCTATTTAGCCACCCGCTCAAGCTCCTCGCGCAAAACTCGTCTCAATGTTGCTTCTAACGGCTCACGTTTTTGCTGAATATGTTGGCGCAAGGCTTCATTGATCAAACTTTGGTAATTGCCGCCGCCTGCTGCATGAACCTGTTCTCGAAACCATGCCAATACGTCATCGTCTAACCGAATGGTAATGCGAGTTTTTCCAGCGACGATCGGTTCGATCTCACCTCGCTTTCCTTGACTAAAATCGTACTCTGCATCCATGACCTAACCCTCTTCATACTGTGTTTGTTTATGACGCGTTGCTTTTCGAGCCGAAATCAACCGAATCTCGTTGTCACGCCACGTATACACCACTACCAAGACTCGACCTAATGCATGCATCCCTATGACAAACGTTCTTCGGCAATTAAACTAGGAC
>JACMKO010000122.1 GCA_014380065.1 Leptolyngbya sp. ES-bin-22
GCTACGGTGATCCAACCTGACATCAAAGCTGCATATGGTGTGGTCCATGCCATCTTTCGCGTGTTGTTTTCGCCAACCGTAAAGCAGCGTCTTGGCTCACTCAAGTAACGTCCGATACCTGACACAAACGATTCGTTGACGCAAAACGGTAGAGGGAGGCAAACGATCGTTCCTCCCGCTCTACCGTTTCACGACACTCTTTTCTGTTGCGTCAATCAGGTTCATCAAACGCTTAGATGAACCTGATCGATCGCTGCTAGAACTGCCGTGTCCAATCCTGCCAGCGCTCCACTACCACTTTTGTTTGGGTGAAGAACTCTACTGCCTGATGTCCTTGCCCGTGTAAATCGCCAAAAAAGCTGTCTTTCCAGCCGCTAAACGGAAAAAAGGCCATCGGAGCCGCTACACCAATGTTGATGCCAATATTTCCAGCGTCGGCTTCGTAGCGAAACTTACGCGCTGCCGCACCGCTATTGGTGAACAGGCACGCCATGTTGCCATATTGACCGCTGTTGATGAGCGCGATCGCCTCGTCGATCGTCTCCAGATGCATCAAGCTCAATACAGGACCAAAAATTTCGGTGCGGGCAATTTCGCCCAATGGATCAACATTTTGTAGTATGGTTGGTCGCACAAAAGAGCCTGCTTCGTAACGAGCAATGTTTGGCTGACGACCGTCCACTAAAACCGTCGCTCCTTCATCTGCTCCTTTTTGAATCAAGCCTTCAATCCTCGCCTGACTCTGAGCATTGATCACTGGACCCATTTGCACGCCTTCGTCTAAGCCGTAGCCGACCACGCGCCTTTGGGCAACTTCCGCGATCGCGTCTGTAAACGGCTGACGTGCCTCGCCAACAGTGAGGGCGATCGACGCTGCCAGACAGCGCTGTCCTGCACACCCAAACGCACTATCTGCCATAATGCGAGTCGTCATGGCAATATCAGCGTCGGGCAAGATGACTACTGGGTTTTTGGCTCCACCTTGACACTGGGCACGTTTGCCATTGGCGGCGGCACGACTGTAAACGTACTTAGCAACAGGTGTAGAGCCAACAAAGCTCACTGCCCGCACCAACGGGTGGTCGAGAATGGCATCTACCACCGTTTTATCGCCATTCACTAAGTTTATGACACCCTTTGGTAGTCCTGTTTGCTCCAGGAGGTGCACCACTTTTTGCATGGTCAACGGCACTCGCTCAGACGGTTTGAGGATCGTGGTATTGCCGCAGGCGATCGCGTAGGGCAGAAACCAGAACGGAATCATGCCAGGAAAGTTAAACGGTGCAATCACCGCTGTGACACCAAGCGGCTGACGAATCATGCTTTCGTCAATGCCCCTCGCAATATCTTCGGAGTTGTAGCCCTGCATCAAGATGGGAATCCCACAGGCAACTTCGACATTTTCGATCGCCCGTCGTAGTTCGCCCTTCGACTCAGCTAGCGTTTTGCCGCACTCCTGAGTAATCGTCCGCGCCAAATCGTCAAGATGCTCTTCTAACAATGTCTTGAGCTTGAAGAGAGGCTGAATACGATCGGTCGCAGGAGTCCGTCGCCATATGACAAAAGCGGCAGCGGCGGCTTGTACAGCTTGATCAACCTCAGCGGCAGGTGACAGTGGCACCGTTGCCAAAATTTCGGTCGTCGCTGGATTCATCACATCCAGGTAGGTCGTCGCCGTTGACGCACGCCATGCACCGTTGATGTAGTTTTTGAGAGCGGTAGCACCCATAAAAGTATGTTCCCAGATTGACACGCAAAGGCAAACACAGAAGCGCTGCACGACTTTTCACGAACACATCTCTAGCATGAGCGCTTTTGCGGCTTCCTCAGTCTAACGTCACTCCTGACGATCGTTGGTGGCGTGAAACTAGGAGAACTCTTTTGGCGAGAGGAGACGATCGCACAACAGGCGCATCGGCGATCGCTCATCACGGCGAATACACTACTGCCAGTGCTGCTCAGCGGCAGAGCCTCTACAAGTTATCTCAGTCAACAATGCCTTTCAAGTGGGCGATCGCCTAATTTATCCACTAAACGACTCTAAACCAAGGAAAAAATAGGGACGTTACAGGTAACGTCCCTACGAAGGAGCATCACGGCATCAGGGTTTAGCTCGTTGGTGGCATCACGACACGGCGGGCTAAACCAAGGCTCTTGAGCACCTTAATCGACCACCAGGTCATATCAATTTCCCACCATTTCAGCCCCGCTTTTGCCACATTAGGATAAGCGTGGTGGTTGTTGTGCCAACCTTCACCGTAGGTCAAGATCGCCGCCCACCAAAGATTACGGGAATTATCATCAGGATTGAAGGTGCGGTAGCCTCTCATGTGGCTCGCAGAATTAATCAGCCAGGTGCTGTGCCAGAGCAAGACAGCTCTGAGAAACACGCCGTAGATGACAAATGACCAACCGCCTAACAGGTAAAGGAGGATACCAACTGGCACCTGAAGAAGCAAAAAGTGGCTATCGAGAAAGCGGTAGAACGGATCTTTGTCGATATCGGGCGCGAACTGGCGGTAAGATTCGCGATCGAAAAACCGCGCTTGCGGGTAGAACAGCCACATCATATGGCTCCACCAAAACCCCTTTTTGGCAGAGTAGGGATCTTTTTCGTTATCTTCAGTGTAGAGATGATGCATGCGATGTCCAGCCACCCAAAAGGTGGGTCCACCCTGGAGTGCTAAAGCACCAATGAGCGTAATCGTTCGCTCTAGCCACTTGGGTACTTGGAAGCTCCGATGTGTTAGCAAGCGGTGATAGCCTAGACAAATGCCAATGCTGCCAAACAGCCAGTGCAAAAAAAGAGCGACACCGATCGCTGACCAGGAGAAAAACCACGGCGCTAACAGTGCGAGCGCATGAAAGGCTCCGAAAAAGACCACATTAACCCAACTCAGTGCGGGCATTTGCCTGCCCTCGGAGGCAGTTTCAAGAGAATTAGAAGTCATGAAAATCCTTGTCTAGATGACTAAAACAAGCCAGTGTCTAACGCTTGTCGTGTTGGCAGGTTGACTCCCTCTATAAACTGTCTCGTGTGAGTGACAAAACGCCTCGCAAGGCAGTTTTTAGAACACTCGTAGCAAGCGATGACACCTTCAAGGCATGAGTCAGCGGCTTGTTCGCAAAAGAACCCGTTACAGTAGGAGAGAATGCAAGTGTTACTTACACCTGTAGCCTAACAACGAAGTTCAAATTTTGCAAGTGTTACTTACATTTTGCCCATGTCTGCTCAACGAAACCCAACTCGACAGCGTTTAATTCATGCCGCGCTGGAGTTGTTTGCCGTTCAGGGTGTCACCGATACCACCACACGCCAAATTTCAGAACTGGCAGATGTGAACGAAGTCACGTTGTTTCGTCATTTTGGCAATAAACATGGCTTGCTGCTGGCGGTGATTGAAGATGCAGGTGTGTTTGCTCACCTGGGGCAAACGTTAATTCGGAAGGCAAATCAAACCAGCAGCATTTATCAGGCTTTGAAGGACTATGCCACTGCTTGTTTAGCGGCGATGGATCAGGTGCCTGCGGTGGTGCGATCGGTCGTCGGTGAAGCAGGACAATATCCCGCTAAAAACCGGGAAGCGATCGGTCGCGGGTTTACACAAGCCAATCGCTATGTTGCCAAATATTTTGAGACTGTCATCAATCGGGGGCAGCTCGATACGCACCTCCCTGCCGAAAAGCTGGCAAGTTTGCTCAATGGTATGTTGTTGGGCTATGCCGTGATTGAATTCACCAGCGAATTTCACCAGCTTTGGCACGACCGGGATGATTTTCTAGAAAATCTGATTACCTTATTTCTACAGGGCGCGGTGTCGCCGTCCTCGGAAGCCAAGCTTGAATCGTCTGCTTTGATCCCGTTCCAGCCCCTTGCCACGATCGCCGAACAAACTACAGTTGCCAAAAAAGTGGCGGACTTACCAGCTTCCTTAGTCCATGCCATCCTCCAACGTGCCAAAAAGCTGGGCTTGCAAGAGTATGCGATCGTCTATGTCCTTTTTGGTGCCGGGTTGAGTCCCTCTGAGCTCTGCCGCTTGGAGCGATCGCACCACATCAGCGATCCGCATCAGCAGCTTTTGCAAATCACGCAGGGCACTGTGCGACAAGTACCTGTAAACCAGTGGATTATGGGCAAACGCTACGGCTCTTACACACGCAATCCCCTCACACAATGGCTTAAAAGCCGTAAAGAGCATCAACCAGCGATGTTTTTGCAGGCTGGGCAGCCCTTCTCTGAAAGTGAACTGCTCCAGCTTTGGCAGCTACTCAGCGCTGACTTCCTCACGCCTGATGGAAAAACACCTGCGATCGAGCAGACCCAACAAACCTGGTGTGTGGAACTGTTGATGCGCGGCATGGCTCTGGCAAATCTACGCATTCTTACAGGCTGGGATGCTGCCAAACTTCAACCGTATGCCGACAGAGCTAGAGAAAAAGCAGCGCTAGAACAGGCACTGCGGTTAGACCAGAAGGCATAGACAGATGGCACGGCAAGGACTCTTAGGAACAAGAATTTAATCACCTCGGCGTTTTCCATAGGGGCGCACAGCCGTGCGCCCCTACCTACGAACAATTTGTCGGTTTTAATTAATCCACGATCCTTAGCGATCGTGGGTTAATTAACCTGAAACACATCTCTTCTGTAGGGACGTTACATGTAACGTCCCTACAGAAAGCATTGCACATTATTAAATCCACGATCCTTAGCGGTGCGATCGCTAAGAGTCCTTGCTGGTACTGCTAGCTATGTAACGATGCTTGTTGTAGTGGATGCAACACCAAAGGGCTTCATTGACTTA
>JACMKO010000123.1 GCA_014380065.1 Leptolyngbya sp. ES-bin-22
AATAAAACCGTTTCTGCCTCTCTCTACTCAGCCACGTAGAGCAATTCCAGAGAGCTTTAAGGAAAGTTATACCAATCTAAAGCATGACGGCTACAGATCCAATCGCTGGGTAGGGGCAAGGCAATGCCTTGCCCCTACAAGCTGTGTCGTCTTTTCAATTCAAATTGGTATTACAGTGACTTTAACTGCTGCCCAACACCGATTGCACCTGCCTACACCCTTTTACAGACACTGCTTTCAACTGAAAAGTGCCCGCGATCGACTGCTCTCAAAAGAGACCGATATTCACAGTCAGACTAACGCCCAAAATTAGACCGCTGAAGTCGATCGTGGGATCAGAGGAATTGCCAAAGCTATAGCCGACAAAGACGTTAAGTTGGGTATTCCGAAACGCGGTATACGTTAGGCGAGCCGCCAATTGATGGTATTGGTCATCGCGGTTAACCACCGTAAAATTTGCCAACGCAAACTGGTAGTCCAGACCAGCTTGGAGCTTTGGCTGGAGGTCATAGCTAAAGGAGGCACCAAGTGAATTCAGGAGCCGCGATCGACTATCAGGGTCAGCAAAACTAAGCCGCAACTGGTAGAAGGTGTTGAGCGAGAGGCGTTTGTTGAGTTGATCGCGACGGCTCAACTCAAAGCGAATCGCATGGTCATTCAAAAAGCGTGTGCCGACGGGTAGCCCTGGAATTTTGCTTCCTGCAATAAAGAGCTGTTGGTTGCTCCAGCCAATCTCCCCAAACATCGTTGGCGAAAGCCGTTGAAAAATACCTGCTCTCAGCCCCAGCTCGTTGTAATCGATTTGAGACTGCGTGTTGTACCGAATCAAGTTGCCATCAATGGAGCCAACAAAGTAAGTATTTCGTCCTATCGCGGGTGCCGTAAAGAGCGTCAAACCAGGTCTGATCAGACCATCATCCACAGGATCGACCGCCGAGAAGACGTTGCTGCTGCGGAAGTAGTCAGCACGGATCAGGAGATAGATGGCTGGCTGACGGGGTGGTGGCGACGGTCGTAGCGGTTGCAGCGGCAGACAGCCGAGTTCTGGATCGGGTTGAACACCCGATGCACACAGGGGTGCCTGGTTCTGCCCAAGCGCATTGCCTGCTGGCGTGGCAGCGGGAGCGCTTTGGGGTGCTTGCAGGCGGATAACGCCAAGCTCTGGATCGCTGGTCGCGGGCTGAGGCAAACTACCATCACCCTGAGCCGGAGGGGGACTGCTGGTCTGTGCCACGCTTAAAGCGATCGCCAGGTCTGTAAGAGAATCTGGGACGGGCATTTGAGGCTTGACAGCGATCGTCGCTTGCAGTGGTTGCAATGGTAGGAGTGCGGCTGCGCGATAACGCTGTCGCTGTGGCGCAGCCGATGCTTGCCGTTGCTGACTTTGCAAAGGAGGCGTAGCAGCGGTCATGGCCACCTGAGGCGCGATCGATTGAGCATGAACATCGGCATTGGGCAGTGCGATGGTCTTGGGCGTAGACCAGGTGAGGCTACCAAACAGTACACTGCTCAAAAGCACAATCTGCTGCCAGATTTTCGACCGGAGCGGTAGATGAAGCCCAGAGTGAGTGGGTGAGTGACGAATCTGCAAATCAGGAACCGTGGAACTACTGAGTTTTGGTACCGCTAGCAACAGGGATTTCTTCTGGTTAACACTACAGCTTTTGCAGGTTTCAGGAATATCTCTTACAGCCTATGCCATTAGGCAGCTCAAATAAGCCCAATGACATCGCCCAAATTAGGGATTGTTGGGGGTTTAAGTGACATTTAGATTTGATAAAAGTAAGCTTATGGGTATGGGGCTTCACATCTGCTTTAATAAAGGTTGCGCGCATACACTTAAGAGGAAACACGTAACCTCATTACAAAGGCCGAAAGCTTCACTTTGAGCTTATTTCTAGACCGATCGCGTTGAGCACCGCCGCCGCAAAGCCTTCTGGCACTGGCAGTCATTGAGACTAGATGCTTCACAGAATGTTCTAGAAACACAAGCTGAGGAATGGTGCAAGTAAGCTTTTGATGCGGCGTAGCAAGGGTGCGATCGCTAAGTGATCCTGAACACTTGGAGCCGTTATGTCTCACAAATTCTTCCTGATCGTCACATTAAGTCTGCTTTCTATGGGAATGTCACCACAGAGAGCTAGTGCTGATACTCCACTCACCAGAGCTACTGTTCAGGCACTGCGAAACCAAGTACAGCTCATCTTCAAGAATCGGGTGGCTCGTGCTGCTCGAAACGCAGATACGATGACCCCTGGAGACTCTTTGGCAACGGCTCGCCAATCCTTCGCCGAATTACGCTTCAATGACAGTTCTCTAGCGCGGATCGGTGAGCGGGCACTATTCCAATTCGTGCCAAACACCCGCAATTTCTATCTCGGCAACGGCACAGCCCTACTGCTCATTCCTCCTGGTCAGGGACGAACGAATGTGCGGACACCCAACGCAGCGGCTGGCATTCGCGGCTCAGCGCTGTTTGTTCGCTACAACGAAGATACCAACACCACGATCGTCGGCGCGTTAACCAATAGTCGCATTGAAGTATCAAATGGTGATAGCCCTCAGGCTCAAACCCTCAAAGCGGGTCAGATGGCAGTCATCATCCAAAACCAGATTGTTCAGATCTACAACTTTGACCTAAACACCTTCTACCAAACCAGTGAATTGGTCAAAGACCTGGATTTACCCCTCAGCAACTCGACCCCAAATGCTGATCCAGGCATTGCGGCAGTACAGGCAGAAACGTCTCAAGCGGCTAGAGAACAGGCTCCCCTAACAGGTCAGGTGTCTGAAAATCCTACGTTTGTCAGCCTTACTCCACCACCTGGCGTACAAGCAGCCGTGACACCCAATCCTCTGGGTACAACAACCCCCATTCCATCAGGCTTCGATCGGGGAACTGCTAGACAGACTATTGACACTTCACAGCCATCCCAACCTGGTATCCGCACACCCAGCACGCCAGACATTCCTGAGTCTACAGGTACAGCAGCTCCATCTTTCCCTCCGTCCGCTGCGCCTGTTAGAACCATTCCCGGGACAGCCGCCTCACCGATAACACCTCCAAGCGTTCCACCTGCTGTACAACCGCCAATTTCGACACCACCGCCTGCACCAGCGCCAAACGTTCCACCTGCTATGCAACCGCCAGTTTTGACACCACCGCCTGCACCAGCGCCAAACGTTCCA
>JACMKO010000124.1 GCA_014380065.1 Leptolyngbya sp. ES-bin-22
AAAGCCCCGCTTCCGTCGAAGACTACGCGCTAGATACTGATAGACCTCTTCCGAAGTCTCTGGCGGTAAGGGTAGATCGGCATCAGTTGGCTTCGCTGTCATGCCTCTAGTTTACGATCGACGCTCCTTAAACTGTGGAATATTCTCAATCAAGGGATGGACATCGTGCCAGGTTTGTTTTTCATCCTGCTCATCCAGATAGCTATACTCCAACAGGCAAAGACTAAACAACAAACTTCGATGTTGCGGATCGTGCTGAATTTTCTTGTCGCGGGAGACGGCTGCTAGCAGATCCCACTGGTGCTCTTCTACGGCTCGTCGGTAGCTATCGCGCTCTTCTGTAATGGCTCGCTGCACCGCTTTTGCCGAAATCGGTAAGGTGTCTGTGCGGTTCACTGCCTCCTGTGCTAGACGCAGCAATCCCCGTACATGCCCACCGCTCATCAAACACAGCCGCTCTAACGTTGCCGCCGACTCAAAAATCTCTGTGTCCAGATCCAGGTCAGCCGCAAAGGGCTTAATGCGCTGCGCCAGAATCTCTCTGATCGTCGCGACTCCTGGTGCATGAATCTCACCGTTGGGCGATCGCACCATAATCATCGGCAGAATCTTGGAATCGTTGTAGTTCTGGTTCAGGTCATTCGCCCACTTGGAAAACAAAATCGCAAAGGGAATGGTGTAAATGATATGGCAGTCCAGCGCTTTAAGCTGCTCACTGCGATCGATAAAAATCTCCTCATGATTGCTCCGTCCGCTCCGCTCATCGTAAATCGGCGCAATCCGATCCAGGTTATCCACAATCAGCACCAGCTTGGTTTTTCCCTCTGGCAGTTTCGTCTTGGCATCTTGAATGAACTCGTTCAACGCCTTGATCAGCGTCGGCGTATGGGGATTAATCTTTTCGCGAATGCGTGATCGCAAGGTTGGTTCAGTCCGCAGATTCGCGGTGAGTTCGGCAAACTTTTCAACGGCAACCTTCACACTCAGCCCGTCCAGCGTCACCTTTGTTTGCGCCAGATCCTTTAGCTCGTCCCAGCGCTCTTCTAACCATTTTTGTAACGGTGTAGCGTTAGCCGTCTCATTCAGATTTGCCAGTAAATGAGACGTACACGCCAGCAGAATATCGGTGTACTCAATGTCGCCGCTGTTGACATCTTCTTCGATCGCCGAGAAGTAAACCACGAAGCATCCTTCTGTTTCCAGGCTGCCTTTCAGCCGCAGTAGTTCGGTCGATTTTCCTGCGCCCCGGTGCCCTGAATAGAGTTGATAAGTCGTCTGGCGCGATTTACGAATGCGGTTGCCCAGATCATCGAGAATATCACCATCCCCTCGCACCGCGTCACAATCCACATACGCCGGATTGTTTGCCTCTAGAGGTTTGTACGGTTCAAGCGCGTTGAAAATCTCATCCAACACATCGGAATTTGCAGCCATAGCACGGGAAGCGGTGATGATTGGTTTACTCTCTCAAGCCCCCTCAATTAAACCCTACATTCGCTGAAACTTAGCGATCGACGTTCCCGTAAACCTATTGCTTGCACTCAATTATCTGTTCCCTCACGACTGCTGAAGCTGCTTGACTTTGCTCAGCGCTTGCTGGTGCCATTTTACGTTGAGTTGCTGCTTAAAGAGAGTCGCGGCTTGCTGAAAATCCTCGATCGCCCCCTGCTTGTCTCCCGCATCTGCCCGCAGTAAGCCCCGGTCATAGCGAACGTAGGCGTTGTTTGGTTTGAGCAGAATGACCTGCGTGTAATCTGCAACGGCGCTACGTCGATTGCCTAGATTGGCGTAAGTCGTGCCTCGGTTGTAGTAGGCAGGCGCGTAGTCACGCTTAAGCTGGATTGACTGATCAAAAGCCGCGATCGCGTCTTCCAAATCATTCTTTCTTGCCTCCTCGATTCCTCGCCGGAGCCAGTCTGCCGCAGTCTTTGGCTCCGTCAGCAACGCTGCGTTAGCGTTGGACGGCGTACCATTATCGCTAGCACGAACGGGTAGTATGAGTGCGCCAATGAGCAGTAGCGCGATTGCTGCACTAACCGTTGTACCTGTAAAGCGATCGTTTGTCGTTAAACGTCTAAGGGTCATAGCGAGTCTGCTTCCATTCTTAGGGCGGTAGTCTTAAGCGATTAGTCCTGACACTGTTAGCCCTGACACGACAGCTCCAATTTTGGTCGGTTGGGGCATGATGGGATGATGCTTGACTATAGTAATGATGCGAATGCTGCCTTATCGCTCGATCGCTTGCTCGTCTTTTACTTATTTGTGCGTGTTGAAGGCAACGCTGCAAGGACTGGCTACCATTCAATAATGTTAGACGGGCGTTTGGCAACTATGGACGCAATCATATTAGATCAGATCGTGGAGTAGAGAAGGCATGACGTTATTATTAGCGGGCGATATTGGTGGGACTAAAACAGCACTTCGCCTAGTAGATACTGAAACAAATAAACCGATCTCAGAGTTCAAAACGCTGCACGAAAACCGTTATTTAAGCGCAAACTTTATTGACCTGGTGCCAATGGTGCGGCAGTTTTTAGCGGAGGCAGAACAGGGAATTGGTCATACTCTTGCCCCAGAGAAGGCATGTTTTGCGATTGCCGGACCGATAGTCAACAACACGTCAAAGCTTACCAACTTATCCTGGTCACTCAGCGCTACAGGCTTGAGTCAACAATTAGAGATTGCTCACGTGTCCCTCATTAACGATTTTGCTGCCGTTGGCTATGGTGTGCTTGGTCTACAGCCAGCAGACCTATTGACGCTACAGACCGGAAAACCTCAAGCTGACGCTCCCATTGCCATCATTGGCGCAGGCACAGGCTTAGGTCAGGGCTTTGTGATTGCTCAGGGCGGCGCTCACAAGGTCTATCCAACCGAAGGAGGACACGCTGACTTTGCGCCCCGAACGGAGATCGAATTTCAGCTTTCACGCTACTTGCTAGACAAACACAACATTCAGCGCATTTCAGCAGAGCGAGTCGTCTCTGGGCAGGGCATTCTAGCCATTTATCAATTCCTGCGCGATCGTCAGATTGCGGAAGAATCACCCGACATTCAACAAGTCGTTTGCACTTGGGAGCGCGAAATTGGGCACGAGAAGAGTGTCGATCCAGCAGCGGCAATCTCACAAGCAGCATTGGAGAAGCGCGATCGCCTCTCAGAACAAACGATGCACATGTTCATCGATGCCTACGGTGCCGAAGCCGGAAATCTTGCGCTTAAGCTGTTGCCTTATGGCGGGCTGTACATCGCTGGTGGCATTGCACCCAAAATTTTACCGCTCATTCAAGAAAGCAGTTTTCTTAGCTCTCTCATTGACAAGGGACGCATGTTGCCACTGCTAGAAATAGTGCCTGTCCATGTCGTACTCAACCCGAAAGTGGGACTGATTGGTGCTGCACTGTATGCCTCAACGTTGTGAGTTAATAGCAGGTGCGATCGAGAGCAATCAAAAAGCTGTGATGTAACATTGGTCTCTCTACCGTATTGGGTAAAGCTAGACGCGGTAGAAAAGCAAATTTGTAAAAATCTGCACTACTCTAAGCATCTGGTTCGACATTAAGAGAGGCGCTCTTCATATGAAGAGCGCCTCTCTTAATGTCGAAAAGTCGACCTGGCACCGAGCTATTTTTGCAGGGAGCTACCCCCCAACTATCTTTGCCGCAGCGGCGTTTCACACCTGAGTTCGAGATGGGTCAGGGTGGTTCCACCGCGCCATAGGCACCAGGAAAGCCTGTAGATTGCAGAACCCTTGAAGGCTGCATAGTCACTTGTCATCGTTTCACCGTTGAATAGAGGTCAAGCCCTCGGTCTATTAGTACGGCTCGACTGCATGCATTACTGCACTTCCATCTGCCGCCTATCAACGGGTGTTCTGCCCGTGACCTTACTGGGTTAACCCCATGAGAGCACTCATCTTGAGGTGGGCTTCCCACTTAGATGCTTTCAGCGGTTATCCGCTCCGCACATAGCTAC
>JACMKO010000014.1 GCA_014380065.1 Leptolyngbya sp. ES-bin-22
AACCCCCCGAATCAGAGGTCTGGCAAGAAGGTTGAAGATTGATTAAGGGGAGATCGGTGTTTGCTGTTGATTTTGGAGGAGAACTAAGAGATGTAGGTTGGGTTGAGGGACGAAACCCAACGAATGAATCAACCTCTGTACTGAGTGCTAGAGGAGAAGTAAGAATCGCTTCAACGAGTGCAGCGGCATGGGTTTCGATGCTTTCGACGGCATCGCCGATGATACGACAGGTTTGAAGCGCAGGATGTTCGATGGATTCCAGAGCATCGCCTAAATTTGCGGTGAGTGGATCAAAATCAAGCTGCCAATCTTCGGCGATCGCGCGGGTTAAGCCAATGCGGTTGGCGGTTGGGTTACGGGCGATCGCAATGATTAAATCGCGAAGTTGAACACCACTGGGGCATTGCCCAAAAATATGTAGCCCATCACGAATTTGAGCTTCTTTGAGTTCACATAAGTAGCCATCAGTCGTAGTCAAAAGAGCGGCGATCGCATCATCGGCTAGTTCGGTTTCAATGCCTAAGTCTTTATGGAGGTTCTCTTGGTAGATTAATTGAATGAGCCGATCGCGAATTAAGCTGACTCGTGCTGGATCGAGCGTTTGGGCTTCGTAGTATTCGTCAATTAAACCCTCTAACTGATGCAAACTGCCGTAGAGTTCAGCACGAGTCATAGGTGGTGTCAGATGATCGAGAATGACGGCTTGCGATCGGCGTTTTGCCTGCGACCCTTCACCTGGATCGTTGACAATAAAAGGGTAAAAATGCGGCATCGCACCAAACACAGCTTCGGGATAGCAATTTTCTGATAGCGCTACACTTTTGCCAGGAAGCCATTCTAAATTGCCATGTTTGCCGACATGAACAATGGCGTTGGCTCCAAAGTGAGCGTTAACCCAGTGATAAAAGGCTACATAAGTATGGGTAGGCTCTAAATCGGGTGCGTGATAGTTGAGCGTCGGGTCACGATCGTACCCACGCGCGGGTTGAATTCCTACAAAGACGTTGCCGAACTGTATCCCCGCAATGGGAAAGGCATCGGTTTCTTGAGGGTTCCCCCAGCGTGTTTGAATGCCTGTTTGAACCGGTGAAGGTAAGGTTTGAAAATGAGTTTGATAGTTTTCTAACGACAAAGATTGGTGGATCGATCGCAGGTCTAAACTCTCTGGATCATTGGTAATTCCAGCCGCAAGTAGCCGCATCAGGTCATCGCTGGTTTCAGGAATATCCTCAACGGAATAGCCTGCTAGCTGGAGCGCCTTAAGGATTTCTAGGCAGCTTGCAGGTGTGTCTAATCCCACACCGTTGGCTAGTCGTCCATCGCGGTTGGGATAGTTCGCTAGAATGAGTGCAATTTTTCGATCAGCGATCGACGTGTGACGTAATTCAACCCACTTAGCTGCTAAGTCGGCAACAAAGGCAATGCGCGATCGCTCCGGCTCATAAACCACAACATCCGTTTGTAAGAGTGGATTCTGAGTCTGCACCGCTTTAAACGAAACCGCTCGTGTAATGATCCTGCCATCCACCTCTGGCAGCGCGATATTCATCGCCATATCACGCGGCGTTAAGCCCTGCACCCCTGCCTCCCAGGCTTCTTTTGTTCCACCACTAAAAATCACTTGAAAGACAGGTACATCCAGCGTTTGCCACAAATCTACTTTGGGCGTGTCGGTGTCTAAACTCGCTAACGAAAAGCTGGTGGTATTCAGTAAGACATCAACATTCTGGCTGCAATAGCGAATGAGTTCCGCTTGCACATCCGGTTCTTTAAGCGATGAGATAAAGATGGGTACAGGCGTTAGATTGCGCTCAACTAAAGCCTCACAAAGTGCATCGATCGCCGCCGTATTTCCTGCCAAATAGTGCGCCCGGTAAAACACGATCGCAACCCCTCGCGATCCTTTTTCTTGTTTTCCATGTCCGAACATCCCTACAGACTTTTCTAAAGTCTCCTTAGAGCCTTCAGCGCTGACTAGATCCCCCTCAATCAATACCTGCTGCTCACGACAGAACTCCTGTTCGGGGGGTGTGGGGGAGTTAGGCCCCCACATTGCGGGGGACCGGGGGGAAGCCCCCCGGAGAGAGTCTCCAATCAAGCCACAATTTGCCTGAACAACAACCTCAGACCGAGCGCCAGAGCCATGTTTATAAAGCCCCACACGCGGCACAGACTGAGGCAGCTTATAGTCGATCGCCTGCTGCAAAAATTCCGCCGCCACAAACTTCAGCAGGTTTTGATAATTCTCACTGCCTGCTTCAATAAAGTACTGCCACACCTGATTGACGATCGCCAACGACACCGTAGAATGACTCGTCAGCGTCGGATCAGGACGTTCATCCCCAGGAATAAAAATCAGCGCCGCTCCGGTTTGCTTCGCCGTTTGCTCCACCACATCAAGCCCATAGCTCCAATACGATTGCCCGCCAATCAACCGCACGATAATCACGCTGGCTGCCGTCAAAACGTCTTCAGCGTAGGTGTCGATCGTCAGTTGTTGCTGAAGCTGGAGCAAATTCACCACGCGAAACAGCGGAAAATCATCCGGTAGCTGTGCCGCCGCCGCCGCCAGCGTTTGAATATCCGTATCGGCTGCCGTAATCACCACGATCGGTGCAGGCTGCTGCTCAACAAAAATCACCCCATCCGCAGACGGGTTCCAGCCTCCTGGCAAAGTGGCAAGACGATGCATTCAGTAAAAGAGTTAGCAGACAACGGCTACCATTATTGCAGGTGTGCCAAATGTTTACCGCAAGACTCCTCGTTGAAACGGATTGTTATGCAGCAGACATTCGTCAAGAACAGCTATAATGAGCGAGTATGTATGGGGCTGCAACGGTTTCGACGTTTTGGCGAACAATACAGTGTGATTCAGGCTGAGAGCGAGCTAACTCTCATAAATCAATGGCTCAAACACAGTACATGCGAACAACATTGTACCCTTTGCTCGTAAGCAAGCACTCGTTGCTGCCTAACAACCTCTAACTGGTTCGAGCGTCTGCCATACGACTCCGTTAAGTATGGTAGACAACCCCCAACGGATGCTCTAGGAAGCTTTCTCTGGTAGGCTTTCTGGCTAAGAAATTATCAGAGAATCCCACCGTCCGGGATAATGGACGGTTCCCGCTTTGAGGATTAGAGAAGCTAAGCCTGTGAACGAACGGTGTAACTATACCCAGGGCGGACACGGGTTCGACTCCCGTCAGCTCCACTTCAAGT
>JACMKO010000125.1 GCA_014380065.1 Leptolyngbya sp. ES-bin-22
AGGTGTCGATTACGTCCCCAATTTTCGGGATTATCCAGACCACTTGGCTCCGCGTTGGCAAGCATCAGGTGAATTTGGAAGCCAGCGACTTCATACCAGGCTCCAGGAAAGCGAAGGTCGCGATCGATTTTCGTCAAGCCCAGGATTGAGCCATAAAAATGCTGCGATCGATCCAGGTCTGAAACCAGCAATGCCGTATGCAGGCAGCGCGTAATATTCATCGTTAAGCAGCCTTTGAGCGTTACTGTTTAGCATACTAGAAGCCACAGCGTGAAGCGCTAGACGAGTAAACGACTCAGGGCAGCGGGATGAAAGCGAGTTCTATGGCTACTTGAAGGTAAGTCGCGCGAATCAAAGTAGCGCTGGACAAGGCTACAACAGCGTTCTACAGAGTCTTTAGGTTAGAGAGACCGTGCACAAAGTACGAATTGTGCTGATCAGTTTCTCAGACTCGACGGGTTTTGGTATGTGCTGCTGGAACCCAGCCTCGATCGCCTGCTGCCGATCGAACTCTCCAGCGTACGCGGTCAGAGCAATTGCCGGAATTTGCCTGCCTTGCTCTAGCGTTCTAATTTGTCGCAGCAGCATATAGCCATCCATTTCTGGCATACCAATGTCGCTCACGATTAGATCGGGAAGAGTCTGCTCGATCGTTTGCAATGCCTCGGCTCCCGATGAAGCGCTGATGACGAGTGCGCCAGCGTGTTCCAGCATAAATCGAACCAACGCAAGAGAGTCTGCCTCATCATCCACAACAAGAATGCAAAGCCCCGCCAACAATGAGTGATGAGCTGTAAGTCGCGCCTTATCAAGTAAGTCCGTCGTCCCGGCAGCCAATTCCCGACGTTGCAGTGGAATCTTCACAGTAAACGTTGCGCCTTGTCCTTCGCCTGCGCTAGCGGCTGCCATTTTCCCGCCATGCAGTTCCACAATTTGACGGGCGATCGCCAGTCCTAGCCCTAACCCGCCAAATCTTCGCGTTGTGGCGGCATCTTCCTGACGAAAATGCTCAAATACGTAAGGTAAAAAGTCAGGATGGATGCCTTTGCCTGTATCTGTGACTTGGATTTGGGCATTCGTGCCAACCTGGGTCAGCTTGACGGTGATTTGTCCTTCAGTCGGCGTGAACTTCACTGCATTCGACAACAGATTCCACACGACTTGCTGAAGCCGTCCAACATCGCCCATCACGGTGCCAACGGTTGGATCTAGCTGAGTTCTCAGCGCGATCGCTTTGGCATCCATCGCTAACCGTACCGTTTCCAGGGCAGCATGAATCGCAAACTTTAGATCGACAGGCAGCATCGTGAGGACTAACTTGCCGCGCAGAATGCGAGAAATATCGAGTAAGTCATCAATCAGTTGCACCTGGATTCTAGCGTTGCGCTCAATGGTTTCTACCGCCTGAGCGGTTTTTGCCGGATTCAATTTGCCCTGACGCAGTAAACTCGACCAACCCAAAATCGGATTCATTGGGGTGCGGAGTTCGTGCGATAGCACTGCCAGAAACTCGTCTTTAATGCGGTTAGCGGTTTCTGCTTCCTCGCGTGCCGTTTTTTCACGTTGCAAGAGCTGTTCACGGTCGGCTTCAGCACGTTTGCGATCGGTGATATCAAGTGCTGTCCCAATAAAGCGCACAGCTTCGTTAGCGGCATTGAAGTAGACCTGCCCTTTCGCGGCAAGCCAACGCTCGATGCCATCTTGAATCCCGATCGTACGGTATTCAGCGTCATAGCTACCGCCACTGGCTGGATTGCGCGACCATGCCACAATATCCTGAAGGCGATCGCGGTCGTCTGGATGTAGTCCAACAAAGAAAATTTCAATGCTGGTCTGAGCTTCAGGAGGTAGCCCAAACATCGCTTTGCAGCCGACATCCCATTTCAGTTCCCCTGTCAGGAGATTCCAATCCCAGGTGCCAAGTGCCGCAGACGCGATCGCCATCCGCAAGCGGTCTTCACTTTCCCCCAAGGCGGTTTCTGTTGCCTTGCGATCGGTAATGTCAATGACAGAACCGATATAGCCTTTGAAGGTGCCATCGTCGTCAAACCAGGGATTGGCGGTATCGATCGCCCAGCGATACTCACCATCCTTACGCCGTAAGCGGTATTCCAGATAAAACCTTTCATGCCGCTCATTGGCTTCCAGAAACGTATGTTTGGCGTACTCGTCATCGTCTGGATGCGTAGCATCGACCCAACCAAAGCCCAAACCCGTTGCCTCGGTTTGCCCCGTAAAGTCATACCAGCTTTGGCTGAGGTAGGTGCAGTAGCCTGTGGGATCTGTCACCCAAACCATCATTGGCGCATGATCCGCCATGTTGCGAAACCGCTCCTCACTGGCTTGCAACGCTTGCTCGGCGCGTTGGCGTTTGGCTTCAAGCTGCACTCTCTCGCTGACATCCGCCACAAAAACTGCAATACCGTCTTCAGTAGGGTAGACCCGGTGATCAAACCAGCCATCAAACGGTGCGTAGTAAAACTCAAACTGCACTGCTACGTGTTCGTTCATCGCCTGGTGAAATTGGTGATAAACCTCGGTGTCCACAACGTCTGGAAAAACGTCCCAAACATTTCTGCCCATGACAGATTCGCGGGACATCCCAATCATTTCAAGCTGGCGATCGTTGATATAGGTAAAGCGCCACTCGCGATCGAACGTTAGAAACCCTTCTCTTAAACTCGACAAAATGCGATCGAGATTGTCTCTTACCGTCTGAGTTTCTTGCTGTAGGGCTTGTTCACGTTCACGCGCACTCTGTCGCAGTTGGGCAAGATTCAGCGTTGCCTCTACCCGCGCCATCAGTTCACGGGCAGAGAACGGTTTGATCAGGTAATCGTCGGCTCCGGCTGCAAGTCCCTCAATGCGGGCTTCTTCACC
>JACMKO010000126.1 GCA_014380065.1 Leptolyngbya sp. ES-bin-22
CAAGTTCTTCTGCTTGCCGGAGTGCGTCAGACGACAAGCTGCGGGCAAACATTTCGTTGTCGGTCGAGCCTTTGCTGACCTGTCGCGCTGCCACTTTTACCTGTTGCACAATTTCACGCAGGTTTTGAATGGTCAGGTTGAACGAGTCGGCAACAGCTCCCAACACGTCAGCCGTCACTTCTGCCTGCACTGTCAAGTCACCACGCGCCGCACCTTCCACATCGTCTAGCAGTCGAATTACCTGACGTTGCAGATCTTCCTTTGCTTGCTCTTGCTCTTCTGCTTTGCGTTGCGCTTCGCTAGTTGTAGTAAGAATGACTCGCGCCATCTGGTTGAAGCCCGTTGATAGATGACCAAATTCATCTTCGGTGTAAACCGTGGCACGGGCATTCAGGTTGCCCTGACAAACCGAACTAAATTGCGCTTGCAAATCATCAGTTGAGCGTCTGATTTTCTTCGCTGTAAATTGCCCTGCGGCAAAAGCTGCCATGCCGCCAGACAAGCCACCGACTAGAGCCATTGCCCAGCCTGTGCCTTGCAGTCGAGAGATAACAGCGCTAGATAGTTCCTTCTCTTGCGATGTGGCATTGGCAGACGTGCCAGGGAGCGTACTGGTTGAGATCAGGTTGACGACTGCAACCGCAACCGCAGAGAAGATCCCAGCCGCGATCGCGGTGTAGAACTGCTTGCGTTCAATAGGTGCATTCTCTAGAAACGCTAGCGCCCCTTGCTCTACGCTTGGGCTAGGTTCAAGTACTTGCTGGTCAGATTGTGTGAACGTTGGCACCTGATCGGAGGTGCTGGAGATGTTGAAGACTTCATCATCTGAGATGGTAGAGCGGGTGCCACTACTGCCAAAGTCCATGGAGTCAAAATCACGAGTGGTACCACTCGATAGAGAGGCACTGCCTCCCATAGACGCACCACCTGCCATAGCGGCTCCACCAGGGAGATCAAAACCAGCATTGACAGAGGGGCTTGTAAAGCCAGCAGAATTATCAGAAAGATCAAAATCGGCGAGATTGCCAAGATCATCAAACTCGTCAAACTCATCTAGAAAATCGGCGTTGGTTTGCCTGACGCTATCAGGTTCAGCATTGGCTCGATCGCTGTAGAGGGAGTCTGCTGGCTCTTGTGTAAACCCGCTGGCTGACTCGAACGTCTGATTACTCTCATACGCGCCCGTACTGCCCATAAACAGTGTTTCATCTTCGCCAATACGGTGGTTGGCGCTGTTGCGGGCTGCATTGGGCGGGGCGGTGAAACGATCGGTTTCTACTGGGTCAGGCGGCTGATCGATCGGCGATGAGTCTGGCAAATCTAACGGTGCAAAGGCATCATCAAACTCATCCAGAGCGGCAGCAAACTGATCGCCATTGGGCGAGGTGGGTGTGCCATAGTCCGATTCGCCGTAAACGGGAGAGCTGAAGTCCGGTGCGCTGAAGTCTGGTGACGTGTAATCAGGCGTGCTGAAATCCGGCACATCAAAATCAAGTGCGTCATCAGCACCACTGTCAAAGTTGAGCGGTGCTGATGACTGCGAGAACGCGTCGCCTTGCGGATGCAGGGCAGCAGCATCGACTGAGAACGGATCAGAAAGAGAGTCGAAATTGTCTAACGGATCGTTATCCTGCAGATGCGTACCGCTGTCAAAGGGGCTATTGAACGGTTCGTGCGTTTGGGATGGTGACGCAAATTCCTGCCCATATGACTCAGGCATTGGGTTCAAGCCTGAGTCGAAGTTTGAGTCAGCATTTGGGTCAAAGCTAAGGTCATCAGCGCCAAAGGCATTATCAAACTCGCTATCCAGGCTCAAATTGTTTAAGTCCAGGTCATCGCTGTTATCCCAGTTGTTCGCGGAGGGATAGGCTGGTTCGGCTGGTGCATACGCATCCGCTGCGATCTCGCCACCGAAGTCATCTCCGCTCTCACTGCCTGCGCCCTCCTGGCTGTTGATATACGTTAGACCATCATTGGCGTAGCTAATAAATTCCTGGTCAGCCGTTAGCCCCAGCACTGATTGGTACTGCTCTTTGGCGATCGCAAACTGCTGTAGTCCGTAGCAATAGACATGACCACGCAGCAAAGACGCGCTGGGGTCTTCAGGAAATTCTTTGATGAGGCGATCGACAATTTGCGCAGCCTCCTCATAGTTGCCCTGCACGTATGCCTTTTGAGCCTGCTGATATTCCTGTGCGTATTCAGTGCCTGATGCCATTTGCCTCCTCCCAGTTGCGTATTGAGTGCTGTAGCTTCGGCAGTGCGGATGGTTTACGATGTACGGCACGGCTGCTACCGATACCGCACTCAATCCGCGTGACTTGTTTCTCAGTTTTACTGCTAGTTGGTGATTTTTTCACGTCAATTTCTCCTAGGCTGCCCATCGAGCGGAGCGCAAAATGGCAATCTGGTCTAATAATCGGAGAAACTTGTTCGCCTGAGCATCTAAAACCCATTCACCGCGCAGAAAGGGAGCAACGCTATCGGGCACATTTGTTGACATTTGCACCTCCTCAATATCGAGCCAGTCCATACCAACGATGCGATCGACCGCCAGACCTAACATAATGTCCTGATCTTCGACAGCAATCACCTGCACTTCTGGTTTATCTGTGTTCAACGGCGTTGGATCACCCAGAAATTGACCGAGGTCGGCAACCCAAACAACCCGTCCTCGTACATTAAGAGTACCCAGAAGCAGCGGTGAAACATTAGGTACGGGTGTAATCCGATCGGGCGATGGCGACAGCACTTCCCGAATTCCCATTGCAGGCAGCGCAAACTCACTCCCTGATGTGATGTAAAACCGCAAGTGCAGCTCACCTTCAGGACTTTCTAGCTCCTGAAATTCGGGAGCCTGATCTTGCCCTCTGCCTGTTAAGAAATCTGAATTGCCGACCATCGCTTTTGCTTTAACCCCGCAACAATTGCTTGACTGTTCCTACTAATTCGGTCGGCTGAAATGGTTTAGCGATGTAAGCATCAGCGCCTTGTTTCATGCCCCAGTAGCGATCGAATTCTTCACCTTTAGAGGAACACATCACAACGGGCACATCTTGAGTCTTCGGATCGGCTTTGAGGCGACGGCAGACTTCGTAACCATTCATGCGCGGCATCACAATATCCAGTACGACTAGATCGGGTCGATGTCCTTGAATTTGCTCTAATGCCTCAACGCCATCGCCAGCTACCGTCACACTTAAACCACTCCCCTTTAAGAGATCGGTAATCATCTCTCGTTGAGTCACACTATCTTCCACGACCAGAACTGTACTCATATTCCTTTCCCTGCTTGCCGGCTGAAACGTTAACGGGAAGACCCAACGCTACTCACCTTAGTATTCACCCTAAAACTGTGTAATCCATAAAGTATCCTCGATTTAGCGCTAAACGGATGCTGATGTTGAGTCTGCATCTGTCCAATCAATTTCTAACTCATCGCCTACGTTAGTAAGTGTAAGGCTGGACTGATCGCTGTCTTGATTGCCTGCACCAATATATTTTTCAACTAACATGAGAAGCTCACTTTCGCCAAAGGGCTTTGTTAAGTAATCAGTCGCACCGACCATTTTTGCTTTGACACGATCGATAAAACCATCCTTGCCTGTCA
>JACMKO010000127.1 GCA_014380065.1 Leptolyngbya sp. ES-bin-22
CAGCCAAACACGGACTTCCGCTTCAGATTCCAAAAAGACCGTTTGCCCAGTGCGTGGATCGTAAACGTTCCACCACGTTTGACCCGTTTGGTCCAATGTTTGCCGAATTTCAGGCTCCACCTGCGATGACTGTTGTCCAAAGCCTAGCGGTCGGTTCAGTAAGCTCCAAAGTTCCCCCCACGCGGAGACTCTGCAAGCTCGATCGCACGCTAGCTTCAAACGTCGCTCCAGATATTCCACTTGGCACTCATAGTCGAGTTTGCCAGCCTGCTGGTTCAGCAGCGATCGCCAGCGCTGATCCAAGTAAGTAACCAACGGCGAGTGTATTATTTGCGGTTTTGCTACCTCATCAGGCAGCAGTTCTAGCTCTTTGTATCGTTGCCATTGCGTTTTCATCACAACGCTCCATAAATTTCGTTGAGTGCATGAACCGCGTTCCTTCGGGTATGCTCCCTACTTCCGTCCCTCCCTGAACAAATAAAACAATCTGCCTTACACAGTGCTTCGGTTCCCTGGCTGCTTGAGAAAAACAGGAGGCTTGGTCACACAATGCTTTGAAATTGCTATGTAGCTTACCTAACGATTAGATTTAAGCGGTAAAGAGAGAGATGAACGGTTTTATGTGTGTTTCTTAAAAAATTAAGCTTGAGCAAAAGCGATCTTCATAGCCTCAAGCTTTTGATTGATTCGTAATACCTAAGTATTACTACTGACCCTGATAGTTTTCTTCAATCCAAAGGCGGAGTTCTGCTTCAGAGTCTGCATAAACAATCTCACCCGTCTGCGGATTGGATGCCACCCACCAGCGATCGCGCCCGTCCACCATTTCAACCACTTGTAAGTCAGTGCCGCCAAAAAGCACATCTGCGACGTACTGAGTGATAGCTTTCCACCAGCCAGTTCGCGATCGCACAGCACCAGAAGTAGCTCTGGGAGCAACCTGCTGTTTTTCTTGCTCCAACAGCGCGACTAAAGAAACGTTGTTGTTTGCCCTAGCAATCGCTAAGCGGTGAGTCAAGGAAGCCAGAATGCTGTCCTGGTGCTTGTCACGGCTGTAACGCTCGTGAAGGTGAAGTACATTCGTCATATCAAAAGGCTCCGAAAAAATACAGTTGACGTAGAGTTTTTCACTCCTCATCTACAACTATAAGATTTTTTCTGTGTTGAAAGCTACAGTTTCAACGTTTGTTGACATTTTTTGGGGCGAAGCAGATCAAGTGTGTCGCCCGATCGTTGCCGCCCACTTCTGGTTGCTGATCTTTTCCTGTAAGACTGCTAGGCGAACGGATGCAGATCTGATAGGGTTTTGAGGAAAAGCTTGGAGAGTGAAGCGCCATGGGGGCAATGAAAGGACGCGACCTGCTGAGTCTGGCAGATTTAACTACAGAAGAACTACGGGAACTTTTGCATCTGGCTGCCGCGTTGAAAGCAGGCGCTCTCAAGCCAAAATGCGAAAAAATCCTGGGTCTACTGTTTTATAAAGCGTCTACTCGCACCCGCGTCAGTTTTTCAGCCGCAATGTACCAACTCGGTGGACAGGTACTGGATTTAAACCCTAACGTGACGCAGGTTGGGCGCGGCGAACCGCTCTCTGACACGGCACGAGTGCTCGATCGCTACCTCGACATTCTGGCAATTCGCACGTTCGACCAGCGCGACCTGGAAGCCTTTGCTAACTATGCCACTATTCCCATCATCAATGCCCTCACCGATCTGGAGCATCCCTGTCAAGTCCTTGCCGATCTGCAAACGATGCAGGAGTCGTTCAGTGCCCTAGACGGTCTGACGCTGGCATACATGGGAGACGGAAACAATATGGCGCATTCGCTCATGCTGGGTTGCGCGATGGCTGGTGTAAACGTGCGTGTGGCATCGCCACCAGACTATCGTCCTTCAGAGGCCGTTGTGCAGAAGGCACAGGCGATCGCCAATGGCAAAACCGAAGTCATCGTCACCACAGATCCGATCGCCGCCATCAAAGGTGCGCAGGTAGTTTACACCGATGTGTGGGCAAGCATGGGGCAAGAAGCGATGGCAGAAACCCGCATCCCTATCTTTCAACCCTATCAAGTCAGCGAAGTGCTGATGAGCCATGCCGATCAGGACGCGATCGTGCTTCATTGTCTGCCTGCTCATCGAGGCGAAGAAATCACCGAAGCCGTTATGGAAGGATCTCAATCGCGCGTCTGGGATCAAGCCGAAAACCGGATGCACGCACAGAAAGCACTGTTGGTCAGTCTACTAGGGATAGTGTGACGCAACCGGAAGAGGGCAGAGAACGGGTGAAATGTCAGAAGTCAGGAGTGAAGACTAATAGCTTTCACGCCTGACTCTAGCTGCATCGTTCCAAGCTTGAGACCCAGAACAGAGGCTTGAAGGATGCTGTTTGGCGTTACCAAAAGCAGGATGAATCAAAACGTTGGTCTCATTCATTCCGTCCCTTCTGGGTTTCTGGAATCGGTAACGTCCCTGTTTTAGCAGTGTGGGAGCGATGCTGTTTTGCGATCGCACGCTCTCGTGCCTAAAAAACATTTCATTTTGTAAAATGCTTTGCAGTTTAGAGCGTTAACCGCTATCTATAGTAGTGACACTGAAAGGATGAGACTATATGTAGCGCTTGGCTAGAAAGCGGTCACATACTTTTGGTTAACTGTGAGTGACTAGCTTACTGGTCATTCACAGGTATTGGAATCATTCACCAGCCATCAAACCATTAGCCATAGAACGAAAACGATGAACTACCAGCAACAGCTTAGTCCCTGGGTTATTCACAAACTA
>JACMKO010000128.1 GCA_014380065.1 Leptolyngbya sp. ES-bin-22
AATACCAAATCTCGCCATAAACGCTACAGATGCGCCCTCACCCTAATCCCTCTCCCACAGGAGAAGGACTTTAATCCGGCTCTCTTCTCACTTCGGGAGAAGGGCTGGGGATGAGGGCAAGCTCTGTAGCCTTTGCTAATGGCTTTGGTACAAGGCGATCGAGCAACTTAGGGGCGCAAGCTTTGCGTCCCTACAGCAGGTTTAGCGACCAAAAACTGACCAAAAACTGAGGGAAGGTATGGAGCACAGTCAGAATCGAGTTGAGCAGGCAACGCTAAAACGCTTGCGTAAAGTGCCTCTGTTGGTGCTGCCGATCGCAGGTTTGTTGTTAACCATCCCGATCGGCTTGAAAGTATGGACGGAGTTCGATCGTAGCAAGCTCGACGCACCCTACCGCTATAATTTTGAGCGTCCGTCACCGGGAAGCGTCACGCAGAAACTGGAACAAGAAATTGCGTTCTATCAAGATCGCATTCGCCGCGATCCAGAGGGTGGGATGAACCGCGCGTTGCTTGCCAAGGCATATATCAAAATGGCACGGGCAACCGGGGAAACCAGTTGGTATTTACTTGGAGAGCAGACGGCGCAAGAGTCGCTGGTGAAGCTGCCGTTTTCTAACGATGGTGCTCTGATGGCGCTTGCCAGAGTTGCCACTGCCAAGCACGATTTTCAGGAAGCGATTCGTCTGTCCCAAAAAGCAACACCCAACGCGGATACCCTGGCAGTCCAGGTGACGACGAACTTGGCAATAGGCAAGGTAAAGGATGCTGATCAAGCTGCCGATCGCCTGGTCGCGCAAAACCCTGATTTAGCTGCCCTCACCCTCCAGGCGTTAGTTGCTGTCTCACAAGGGCAAGAGCAGAAAGCGCTACAAGCGTTTCAGCAAGGGCTGGCAGCAGAAGAACCCGAAGAAACGGGCAGTTCCGTTTGGGCACGCACCGTATTAGGGCGACTCTATTTCAAGCGTGGACAACTGGAAATGGCAGAAAAGCTCTACCAGGAAGTGTTGCGCGTCCTGCCACAGTATCCACCAGCCGTGTTGAACCTGGCAGAATTGGAAGTCCGCCGCGGCAACTACCGTGCGGCTGAAACCCTCTATAACAAGATCTTTCTGACCTCCCAGCGATCGCCCACGGTCTATGACCACATCGTCTTTCGAGGCATGGCGCGGGTTAAAGAATTGCAGGGTGATCCGAAAAGCGCGAACGAATGGCGCGATCGGGCCGAGGCACGGCTACGTCTCGATCTGGTTGCGTTTGGACATCGACGTGAACTGGCGCGGCTGTTGCTTGAACGCGGTCGTCCTCAAGATCTCACGGAAGCCCTCAGCCTGATGCAGCAAGAAGTTAAGGTACGGCGCGATGCCGAAACGATGGATACGCTTGCCTGGGTACTGTCTCGTATGGGGCGCTGGCAGGAGGCACAGACAGCAATGCAAGAAGCGCTGCGGTGGGGCATTCGCGATGCAGCGTTGTTTAACCGAGCCGGGACGATCGCGCAAACACTAGGCAACACCGCTCAAGCAGAAACGTTCTTCAAAGCCGCTCAAGCAACCGATCCTACGTTTGATGAACAAGCTCAGAAAGCGTTGGGATTGGGGGTTGGGCTGCTTGGGTTGAATTGAGGAAAGGAGTGGGGAGTAGGGAGTAGGGAGTAGGGAGTAAGGTATGAAGCGTAAATGGGGTCTGGTCAGGATTGGCATTCTTTCGTTTTTTGGGGCACTGTTGCTGTCGATCGCGCTAGCAACGCCCAGTCAGGCACATTGGGCAGATTTGGCAGTGGCGAACGTTGAAGTAGGCAACACTACCACACACATCACGCTGACCTTTCCAACGGGATTAGTGGCAACGGCTGATGACAATCGGAATGGGACGCTTTCTCCTGCTGAGGTGCGTGCCCATCAAACAGAGTTGACCACGTTTTTGGGCGATCGCGTTTACCTCACAGATGGCAACGGCGATCGTGGCACACTCACGATCTCGCCCTCGGACACGACCGTCCTGCCACCGGATCAGCAGGTAACGGCTGGTACACACAGCACGCTGAAGCTGTCCTATAACTGGCTGAAGCCTGTGCAGGGATTAACGCTCCACTACGATTTATTCTTACCGGGAGTGCCAACGGCTCGTTGTTTAACCACCATCAATACGCCTGGTCAAACGCAAAGTGTGATCTTTAGTCCAGAGAGCAAAGAAGCTGCGTTGATGCAGAATGCGCCCTGGTATTTTGCGGGCGGCATTCCCTTAGCGATCGCGGGCTGCTTTGTGTGGGGTGCCATGCACGCGATGTCGCCCGGACATGGGAAAACGATCGTGGGAGCTTATCTGGTCGGCGCTCACGCAACGCCTCAACATGCTGTGTTCTTGGGCTTGACGACAACCATCACGCATACGGCTGGCGTGTTTGCGCTAGGTTTGGGAACGCTGTTTTTCTCGCAGTATGTTCTGCCAGAGCGGTTATATCCCTGGCTCAGCTTTATTTCAGGCTTGATTGTCGTCGATATTGGGTTGCGTCAACTCATCAGCCGTTTGCGTCAAAATCGCGTAGCCGCAAAGGCAGCACGATCGCACCAGCATGACGACCATTCGCATAGCCATGCACATGAGCCTTCAGAGCATATACATGACGCGGCTCATATCCATGCACAGGCAGCGCCACACACTCATACTCATGCCGAGCAGGCACACGACCATAGTGATCATTCACACGATCGAACTGGCCACTCGCAGCCGCATGAGCATCCCCAGTTGCATACTCACGATCATGGCGACGGACATATTCACTCTCATGTGACACCAGGCAGCGATGGTACGCCTGTCACCTGGCGAAGCCTTTTGGCGTTAGGGGTTTCAGGCGGCATGGTGCCCTGTCCATCGGCACTGGTGATGTTGCTGAGCGCGATCGCGCTAGGTCGTGTAGGCTTTGGCTTGTTGATGGTCTTGGTCTTTAGCCTGGGACTAGCAGGAACGTTGACGGCGCTTGGGTTAATGCTAGTGAGTGCTCGTCACTTATTCGAGCGGATGCCTACTAACGTTCGCCTTGCCAGACTGGTGCCTGCGGTGAGTGCGCTCGTCATTACGCTGCTTGGTGTCGGCATTTCAACACAGGCAGTGATGCAAATCGGGCTATTCAAACCGTTCGGCACCTTTGGTTGATGGCTATGTTAAAACATCAGTTCTTTATGGGTCTGGCGATCGCGTGTGCATCCTTTCTGGCGGAAGCCGCGATCGCACGTCCACTCCCATCCCTTCAATCTGGATCACCATTGCAGCTAAATGCCAATGCTCCACTTTGCTACATTCAATTTCAGGGCAGCAGCACGATCGACGTGAGTAACGTCTGCGGCAAAACGTCTGGAGAAGCGCCTGTAAATAGGTCTGCTGCCACGGTCTCCAGTGCGGCGACTCCACCCGTGTTCGATCCGAAAGTAATGAATGCTTCCACCACAGGACAGTGCAATTTCGTCGATGCGAACGGCAACCCCTGTCCACAGAAACAGCCCCAATAGCGGTTATGCGGGGTTACTTTCATTGTTTGACAAGGCTTTATGCCGAGTAGCGGTGCTTGCTTCAGGGCGATCGCACTTCACAAACGCTTTACCGTTAGTAACGACAGCTTCACCGTTACTAACAACTACTTCAACCGAAGTAACGATCGCTCGAATCGAAGTAACGATCGCTCGAATCGAAGTAACGATCGCTCGAATGAAAGTAACAACAACTTGAGCAAAAGTAACAACAGCTTGAACAGAAGCAGCAAACACTCAAGCAAGAGTAACTACGGCTTGAACGAAAGTAACAACTGCCTCAACAAAAATAACGATCACTCGAACGAAAGCAACAATCGCTCGAATGAAAGTAACAACTGCTTAACCGTTAGCAACAACAGCGCGAACGAACGCAATAATCGCTACAAGGTTAGTGATCGCACTTTGCGGCAGTGCATTTACGGGCGCAGCGATCGCGCTCATTCCAATTTAGCGTCATACTGCACTTCATACGCCTCGAATTCTGAAGGGGATATAATGGATCTCGCCAAACTTTTTCATACTGAGCAGATCCTTGTCACCAGTAATAATACAAGCAGCTCTGCCCGTGAGAGCTGTCGCCAGAACCATATCGTCGTCAGGGTCGCGGCACACGTTACTTTCTAGTGGAGTTGGATCAACCACTCTCATCCTAGAGCGTAAAAGCACCTCAACAGCATTAGCATCTGCATCAGAGTATTTAAACTTCCCTGTCAACTTTTCCGTCAGTTCGTTGAGAATAAATTCTGAGACAATGACAGAATGCACCCGTAAGCATTATTCTACAAGGGTATGGCAAAATCCTTTGGCAATAAAGGCTGCAATCAGAACATTGATGTCTAACACTAAATTCACGGCACCATCTCAAAAATATCGTTATCTGTGTAAAGAGTCTGCGCTTTCTGCATCAGTTGGGAGCGTAAGGCTCGAAATTGGCGAATAAATAAATAGTCTTGAATGGCTGCTTGAACCAGGTTCTCTGGGGAAATGCCTTCAGCATGGGTGAGATTATCAAGGATTGCCTTTAGTTCCGGGGTAAATGTGATCGTGAGGGTCTCTTCCATACAGTCGGCACCCTTACTCTACATGGATAGATCTTATCAAAGTCACGGTATCCTATTCATCCAGATCCTCTGCCTAGAGAAACCAGGTTTAATCAAACATTAAGCTGATTCAACCTGGTAAGGCTAAATGCTTGGGTTCAATCGGGAGCATCCCACTTTCGTAGAAATAGTCAAATGGCAAGTTGCCCATTCAGGTAGGCACACCGCAAGCTCAACATCGGATTGACGCAGGCAATCTTCCAACGGGCTCCCGATATTTGTAAGCGTCGTCCAAGCTGCTTGACAGCAGATTCAACGGCTCCCGAACCAATCGAAGACAGTTGTTCGGCTTGATGGTCAGCATAATTGACAATCCGGGTGCAATGTTTCGTGAGCTAGCAGCCTGTCGGAGAAACCTGCACAACCCCGATGAGGCTATGCAATCGCTTCAAGTTAAAGGCAAGGCAGAGCAGAGACCACTCACCTTCAACGTTTTTCAAGCCTCGCAGCGAGAACTGACGAAAGCCAATCGTCTCCTTGATGATGCCAATGACTGGCTCCACCGTACATTTTCGCAAGCGCTAGAACGCTTGGCCTTCATCAGTTTTAAGCTTAGAGGTCATCTTAAGTTTGGGGGCTGCGTCTGTAGCTGGGGGGTCGGTCAATGCCGCCCACCAGACTTTCCAGCTTCGGTCGTGCGCTTGGCGACCGTCGGTTCACCAGGTGTCTATAGC
>JACMKO010000129.1 GCA_014380065.1 Leptolyngbya sp. ES-bin-22
TCTGCTCAATGATTCGGTCAAACAACTGTTATAGCTGTCGCCACCAAAGTTAAGACATGGGGATCAAAGAGGGTGTGTGGGCTTTGCCCCCAGCCAGGGGTTCCACCCCTGCACCCCGTCCTAACCAATCTGTCTATGGCGATAGTATCCTCACCCTACATGCGGAAATTATAGGGCGACGTGATTGAGTACATCCCGACGAGCAATGAATGCCAAATACCGTTGTTGCAATGATTGATCGTCAAGTAAAAGGAGTTTTCCTAACAGGAACTTAACGGTCAAACCCTGAACTAGCAAGGTAAATCACACCACTCCAAACGAACTCGCAATAATTTCTTCGCGCCCCATGACTACGATCGGCATACTGAGTGCTAACGAAATTGACACCGAGCCACGCAGCCCCGACCACCATAAAACAGTTTGTTCACGCCAGGGAATAGCGCCGCCACTGCTAAAAACAACTCAAGTGGTAAGTAGTATTAGGACTGCCTAAAGCACTCACAAAGTAAAAAGATAGCTTTAGGCAGTAAAAAGACTACCCGATGACATTTGGTAAGGCTGAAATGGTAAGGCTAAAAACTCGCCGCTCAAAGATGGATGCTTGCAAAGAATTCTCTCGTCAAAAGATGTTCATGCCTGTATTAGAGCTTCAGTACATTACCGTAGATCTTCTTGCTTTTTTCACAAACCAACGAGCTGACTCACCATCCCTTTACTGACATACCGATGTCTGACGATTAGCATAGTGAGCGTAACTTTTGTTTGTTGCAGATTTTAAGAGGTGTTGCATGAAGGCAGTGATATTGGCTGGCGGACTGGGTACACGGTTGAGTGAAGAAACGGCAATTAAGCCAAAACCGATGGTTGAAGTTGGCGGTCAGCCGATTCTCTGGCACATTATGAAAACCTACTCAGCTCACGGAGTCAATGACTTCATCATCTGCTGCGGCTACAAAGGGTATGTCATCAAAGAGTTTTTTGCCAATTACTTTCTACGCATGTCAGATGTCACCTTTGATATGCGATTCAACCAGATGAACATTCACGCAGGGAAGGCTGAACCCTGGCGCGTCACGCTGGTTGATACGGGTGAAAACACAATGACGGGTGGGCGGCTGAAGCGTGTGCGAGAGCATGTTGGGAATGAAACTTTTTGCTTTACCTACGGCGATGGTGTGAGCGATATTAACATCGCTAAGCTCATCGACTTTCACAAAGCTGAAGGCGTATCGGCTACCTTGACAGCAGTACAGCCTCCCGGACGCTTTGGTGCCATCTCCCTCACCAAAGAACAAACCAAAATCATGCAGTTCCACGAAAAGCCTGAAGGTGATGGAGCCTGGATTAACGGTGGCTACTTCGTTCTAGAGCCAGAAGTCATTGACTACATTGCTGATGACACCGTGATGTGGGAGCACGAACCCTTGAAAAAGCTGGCTCACGATGGCAAACTTTCCGCCTTCAAGCATGATGGCTTTTGGCAACCAATGGATACACTCAAGGACAAAAACTACCTGGAAGATCTGTGGCAGAAGGGAAAGGCACCCTGGAAAGTCTGGTAGGTTCAACAAGCCTGACAGCAGCTTGCTGCATTTGATCGACAGTCTCATGAAGGGCAAACTCAATTAAGGGCAAAAATTTATGTACGATTTCGCGATCGTCGGTGGTGGCATCGTCGGTCTTTCCACGGGCGTTGCCCTCAGCCAGCGCTATCCCGACGCAAAGATCCTGGTGCTTGAAAAAGAGAGTCGCTGGGCGTTTCACCAAACTGGCAACAACAGTGGCGTGATCCACTCTGGGCTTTATTACAAACCTGGCAGCTTCAAAGCAACCTTTTGTCGTGCGGGTGCCCAATCAATGGTCGCCTTTTGTCAGGAACACAACATCCCTCACGAAGTTTGCGGTAAGGTCATTGTCGCCACTGAGCAAAAAGAGCTATCACTACTGGAAAACCTCTATCAGCGCGGCTTGCAGAACGATATTAAGGTCAAGCGACTCACCGCAGAAGAAGTCCGCGAGATTGAGCCGCATGTCAACTGCATTGCCGGAGTACAGGTCTTTTCCACAGGCATCGCTGACTATAAAAAAGTCTGTCAAAAATACGCTGAACTTGTTCAACTAGGTGGTGGCGCTTTGCGCCTCAATACCAAAGTCCTCAAGATTGTTGAAACAACGACAGGACAAGTACTTGAAACCAATCAAGGCACCTTTGAAACGCGGTTTGTGATCAATTGTGCAGGCTTACACAGCGATCGCATCGCCAAGCTTGGCAACGTTGATCCTGAAGCAAAGATTGTGCCGTTTCGTGGGGAATACTACGAGCTAACCCCTGAAAAACGCTATCTGGTCAAAGGGTTAATCTATCCCGTCCCTAACCCTGACTTCCCGTTCCTTGGCGTTCACTTTACCCGCATGATTGACGGCAGCGTCCATGCTGGTCCTAATGCAGTGCTCAGTCTCAAGCGTGAAGGCTATAAAAAGACCGACTTTGACCTGCGTGACTTCGCTGAGGTTATGACCTATCCCGCCTTTTGGAAATTAGCTGCCAAGCACGCTGATGAAGGGATCAAGGAGATTATTCGCTCCTTCAGCAAAGCTGCGTTTGTTCATAGCTTGCAACGTCTGATTCCAGAAGTGCAGGCTGCGGATGTTGTGCCCACTCATGCGGGTGTGCGGGCACAGGCACTGATGAACGATGGCAAGTTGGTTGATGATTTTCTGATTATCAAAGGTCAGAACTCTGTTCACGTTTGCAACGCCCCCTCCCCTGCGGCGACCTCTTCCATTGAAATCGGCAAAGCCGTCGTGGCGCAAATCCCCGCGCAGCAACATTTACGCACAGCAGTCAACGTTTAGACCAATGATGAGGAAGACTCAATGAAAGTACTGGTGACTGGAACAGAAGGGTATCTTGGTTCCTTACTGGCTCCCCTCTTGATGGAGCGCGGACATGAAATTACTGCGGTTGATACGGGCTACTACAAGGTTGGCTGGCTGTACAACGGCACAGACTTGACAGCTAAGACCCTCAACAAAGATATTCGCCATATTACGGTTGAAGATCTGGTCGGTATCGAGGCGATCGTCCATATGGCAGAATTGTCCAACGACCCCACTGGACAACTATCGCCAACAATTACATACGACATCAACCACAAAGGTTCGGTACGGTTAGCTGAAATGGCAAAAGCGGCCGATGTCCGCCGCTTTATCTATATGTCTTCGTGCAGTGTCTATGGCGTTGCCAGCGGTGATGGGCTGACCACCGAGGAGACTCCCGTCAATCCACAGACTGCATATGCTGAGTGTAAGACGCTGGTAGAGCGGGATGTCAGACCCCTTGCGGATGACAATTTCTCGCCGACGTTCATGCGGAACGCTACGGCGTTTGGTGCGTCTCCTCGGATGCGCTTTGACATTGTGCTGAACAACCTGTCAGGTCTCGCCTGGACAACGAAAGAGATCAAGATGATCAGCGACGGTACGCCTTGGCGACCGCTGGTTCATGCACTGGACATTGCGAAGTCGATCGCCTGTGCCTTGGAAGCGCCCCGCGACATTGTGCACAATCAGGTGTTTAACGTGGGTGATACGGCAAATAACTACCGCGTGAAAGAGATTGCCGAAATCATTGCCAGCGTTTTTGAGGGTTGCCAACTTAGCTTTGGCGAAAGTGGTTCGGATAACCGCAGCTATCGCGTCTCTTTTGAGAAGATCAATACTCAACTGCCAGGCTTTAAGTGCGATTGGAATGCACAGCGCGGCGCACAGCAGCTTTTCGACTTGTTCACCCGCATTGACATGACGCAAGAAGTGTTTGAGTCACGTGGCTTTACGCGTCTGAAGCAGCTTGAGTACCTGATTCGCACTCAGCAAATTGACAAAGATTTCTTTTGGAGCAAGTCATGAAGTTCACTGAAACCAAGTTAAAAGGCGCGTTTATCATTGATCTAGAGCTGCGTAACGACGATCGTGGTGGCTTTGCCCGGACGTTCTGTGCAAAGGAATTTGAGGATCACGGACTGAAGCCAACCGTCGCTCAATGCAATTTGTCCTTCAACTACAAGGCAGGGACGCTGAGAGGGATGCACTATCAAGTTGCACCCGCCTGTGAAACCAAGCTGGTGCGCTGCACAAAGGGTGCCATTTACGATGTCATTATTGATATGCGCCCTGAGTCTCCCACCTACAGACAACACATTGGTGTGGAATTGACGGCGGATAATCGACGAGCGCTCTATGTGCCAGAGCTGTTTGCTCACGGTTATCAAGCGCTGACGGATGAAGCAGAAGTCGTTTATCAAGTGGGTGAGTTCTATACGCCAGGCTATGAACGGGGATTACGGTACAATGACCCTGCTTTGGCGATCGCATGGCCCATGCCTGTAACTGTGATTTCTGAAAAAGACGCAGCCTGGGCGTTGTTTGAGGCCGTCCCGGTTTAGTTAGTCGTGACGATCGCGGTTCAGTGTAAACTCCACCTAGTTTTCAGAGGCTTTTTGCATGAAGATGAGTGTGATTCTTCCTTGCTTCAACGGTGCAAAAACCATCGTTATTCAGCTTGAAGCGCTGGTCAACCAGCAATGGTCTGGCTTATGGGAGGTCATTTTTGTCAACAATGGCTCAACTGACAACTCAGTAGAGATTGTCGAGCAGTACCGCGATCGTCTACCAAACTTGCGGGTTGTGGATGCTTATACCCCGCCTGGTCCACGGTTGGGAGTATCTCATTCCTACAATGTAGGCGTTAAAGCCTCTACAGGAGATGCGTTTGTTTTCTGTGAGGCGGATGATGAAGTGGCATCTGATTGGTTGGCTATGATGGCTAATGCCCTTTCTAAGTTTGAATTCGTTGCTGGAGCGCTGGAACATAAACGCTTAAATGAAGCCTGGTTAAGTGCGGCTCAGGAGCCGGGCGCGCAATCGGAGGGATTAGTAGAGGTCACCTATCCGCCCTACCTACCCTTTGCCTTTGGCTGCAACTTGGGTATGCGGCGATCGCTATATGAGGCGATCGGGGAGTTTGATGAATCTCTGGTATGCGCCTGGGATATGGATTATTCGTGGAAGGTTCAACTCGCAGGTACGGAACTACATTTTGTTCCTGATGCCGTGGTTCACTACCGTCTGCGCCCCACGCTCAAGGCGCTGTATCGCCAGGGTAAGAACTGGGGTCCAGAACTTCCTCTGCTACAACAGCGTTATGGCATGAAGATGGATTGGTCTGTTTTCCGAAACCATCTGCTTGGACTGCTGAAGTATCTACCGGTTGGAGCCAAATTGCTGCCCATGAGCATCTTCAGAATCCGGCGGGGTCGAGGAGGGTTTGCCTGGTGGATTTGGGGCTTGGGCTATTCACTGGGGTATGCTCAAGGACTGCTTGATTTGTTGTTGCATTCTTCTCAATCAGAACCCAGTTTAGAGTCCAACACCCGGAGTTTACAGAAGCCAGTCGATGCTAAGGCGAATCCATAGCAACCGTAAGTTAATTGAGCACTGCCCTAAACTACACACTTTGAATAGTTGGAATTTAGGTTCTCAGTTAAATTCAGCGTCATTCATCTGCTTAAACAAGTTTTTCTAGGAGTTTACCTATGTTCATTGTTGACACTGCTCTGAAAGCTCGTGCCGAAGCTGGAAATCCAATTAAGGTTGGCATGATTGGTGCTGGCTTTATGGGACGCGGCATTGCCAACCAAATTGCGAATTCGGTTCCAGGGATGGAGTTGGTGGCTATTTTTAACCGCAATTTAGAGGGGGCAAAGCGTGCTTACACCGAAGCAGGCATCGAATCGTTTCAGGTGGTGAAAACGGTTGCCGATTTAGAAGCGTCTGTCGCTGAGGGCAGGTATGCGGTGACTGATGATGCCATGCTGCTGTGTCGGGCAGAAGGCATTGACGCGCTCATTGAAGTGACAGGCACGATCGAATTTGGTGCTGAGGTCGTCCTGGAGGCGATCGCGCACAAAAAGCATGTCATTTTGATGAATGCTGAACTGGATGGCACGATTGGATCGATTCTTAAGGTTTACGCCGATCGTGCTGGGGTGATTCTCTCTGCCTGCGATGGCGACCAACCGGGCGTGGAGGTGAACCTCTACCGCTTCGTTAAGAGCATTGGTCTAACCCCATTGCTGTGTGGCAATATCAAAGGCTTGCAAGACCCATATCGTAATCCCACGACTCAAGAAGGGTTTGCGAAGAAGTGGGGACAGCAGGCGCACATGGTCACGAGCTTTGCCGATGGTAGCAAAATCTCCTTTGAACAGGCGATCGTTGCCAACGCTACTGGCATGAAAGTCGCTAAACGCGGCATGTTGGGCTATGACTTCAAGGGTCATGTGGATGAAATGACTGGCATGTACGATGTGGATCAACTCAAAGAGTTGGGCGGCATTGTCGATTATGTGGTGGGCACAAAGCCCGGTCCTGGCGTATTTGTCTTCGGCACGCACGATGATCCAAAGCAGCAGCATTACCTCAACCTCTACAAACTCGGTGAAGGTCCGCTCTATAGTTTCTATACGCCGTATCACCTGTGTCACTTTGAGGTGCCGCTATCGGTAGCGCGTGTTGTACTGTTCCGCGATGCAGTGATGACTCCGATCGCGGGTCCTGTTGTGGACGTGATTACCGTCGCCAAGATTGACTTAAAGGCTGGCGAAACGCTGGATGGCATCGGCTACTACATGACGTATGGTCAGTGCGAAAATTCTACGGTTGTACAAGCGGAGAATCTCTTGCCAATGGGCTTAGCGGAGGGTTGCCGCTTGAAGCGCGACATTCCTAAAGACCAGGCACTAACGTATGACGATGTAGAATTGCCGCCTAACCGCCTTTCTGACAAGTTGCGTGCTGAGCAGAACGCTTATTTTGCGCCAGCTCCAGTGCTCGCTGCGGTGTAAGCACCAACGTTCAATTTGCCTTAAACAGAAAAAATGTTCCTCTCGAAGAAATTTGAGGGGAACACTTTTGCTGTTTAAGGTTTAGTGATACCAATTTAAAGCATGACGGCTACAGATCCAATCGCTGGGTAGGGGCAAGGCATTGCCTTGCCCCTACAAGATGTGTCGTCTTTTCAATTCAAATTGGTATGGTATCGACTTGAATTAATTTGACATCACAGCGATCGCAGTGGAAATCAGTATTATGTAGCGAGGGATTGTGGGCTGAGCAAAGCGGAAACTCGATTAGCTGAGAGAGCACCTTTTCGAGCAGTGGGTCTAGATTGCTGACCCAACAGCTCATCGGCTCCACTGATAGCCCCTTGTGCAAGCCCCTTGTTTTACCAGCACTTTTACATGGTTCTATCTATGGGCATTGATCAAGGGGAATGGAACAGGGTATTGAAAACCCAGCGCGGCTGTCCTGTTCAAGAACCTTGCTTGCAGATGTATGACCTGACTGATAAGAAGCTCGGCGACGATCGCGCTCTGAACTTAGTATCCTTGGTGATCACGGCTTACAACCGGGAGCAATTTCTGGGTACTGCCATTGAAAGTGTTCTAGCACAAACCTACTCATACTTCGAGCTGGTGGTGTGGGACGATGGCTCAAGCGATCGCACGTTGGCGATCGCTCGTGACTGGGCTAGCCGTGATGCGCGAGTGCGCGTGATTGCAGCACCGCATCAGGGACGAGTGCGATCACTGCAAGGGGCATGTGCGATCGCGAAAGGAGCTTATCTGGGTTGGGTTGACAGCGACGATCGCCTGGCTCCTACCGCGCTGGAGGCAACGATCGCTGTACTCAAAGCTCAGCCATCGGTGGGCATGGTGTACACCGACTATTGGGATGTGGATGCCGCCGATCGCGTGCTGGGTTACGGTCAGCGCTGCCAGATTCCTTACTCATCAGAGCGCCTGTTATTGGATTTCATGACGTTTCACTTTCGCCTGCTGCGGCGATCGGTGTTCGATGCGATCGGCGGCATTGATGACTCACTGGATTATGTTGAGGATTATGATCTGTGCTTGCGCCTTTCGGAAGCGACGGAGGTGCGCCATGTTGGTCAGCCGCTCTACTATTACCGCCATCATGACGGCAATGCTTCGCAGCAATGGCGCTTGGAGCAGGTATTGCGATCGCGAACGGTTATCCAGCGAGCACTCCAGCGGCGAGGGTTAGACAAGCAGTTTGAGCTTCAGGTACAACTGCCAGCAGGATGCTTTCGCTTAGGCCGCAAGGCGCGTCCAGCTTATGTCTTAATGCCCATAGCTGCGGTGGGTTCGCTTGCCTGTTTACCCTGCGTGGGCTTGCTGCCAGCAGAAATGGCTCAAGCTCAGTCGATCGTGCCTGCAACGGATGGAACGAGCACGATCGTCACTCCTAACGGCAGTCGTTTAGATATTAGCGGTGGTACGCGATCGCAGGATGGCGCAAATCTCTTCCACAGCTTTCAGCAGTTTGGTTTGACGAGCAACCAAGTCGCTAACTTTCTTGCCACGCCTCAAATTCGCAACATTTTTGGGCGAGTGGTTGGCGGGGATGCGTCTGTGGTTAATGGGTTGGTTCAGGTGACAGGTGGGACTTCCAACCTCTATCTGGTCAATCCGGCGGGGATTGTGTTTGGCGCGAATGCCAGCTTGAATGTGTCGGGCGCTTTCACAGCCACAACAGCTACAGGGATTGACTTTAATCGGCGCTGGTTCAGCGCGATCGGCTCCAATGACTACGCAGCGCTGATGGGGGACCCCAATGCCTTTGCTTTTACCGTCACCCAGCCAGGGTCGATCGTGAATGCGGGATCGCTCGCTGTTGCCCCAGGGCAAAGCCTCTCTCTACTTGGTGGCACCGTGGTCAACACAGGCACCCTGACAGCACCGGGAGGACAGATTACGATCGCCGCAGTGCCAGGGCAATCGCTCGTGCGGCTAAACCAACCAGGAAGTCTGCTGAGTTTTGAGCTGAACCCGCTTAGCCAAGCCAACGTTGAGACAATTAACACGCCTCATTCGTCCTTGCCCAATGCATGGGCGTTGCCGATCGCATCCTTGCCAGCCTTACTTACGGGTGGAAATTTGCAAAGCGCAACGGGCATCACGGTTAACCCAGATGGAACCATTCGTCTGCTAGCCGTTCCGCAGCAAAGCATTCTAGTGTCGCCGGGAACCACTATCGTCAGCGGTATTGTCAATGCGTCAGGTGGAACATCAGGGGCAGTCTCAACGGGTGGGACTGTGCAGGTGTTGGGCAGTCAGGTGGCAGCGATCGGGGCAACCATTAGTGCGTCTGGTAGCATAGGCGGCGGCACTGTTCTTTTGGGTGGCGGCGATCGAGGGCAAGGCACAGTGCCCAATGCGTCTAGTACGCTGGTTGATTTTAGTTCTGTGATTGCTGCTGATAGTCTCCTGAATGGAACTGGCGGACGGGTCACCGTTTGGTCAGACAACGTGACTCAATTCTTCGGCACTATTCGCGCTCGTGGTGGCACCCAGACGGGTAACGGTGGCTTTGTAGAGGTCTCTAGCAAAGGCAGTCTTGCCTATAGAGGGCTAGTCGATGCCAGCGCACCAGCGGGCACGTTGGGTACTGTACTGCTTGATCCAGCAAATATCACGATCGTGGCAGGCAATGGCTACGGGTCAGCCGATGGGCAACTTCCCACAATTTTTAGCGATGCTTTTGCGGGTGCGACGCTCACCATTTCACAGAATGCCCTCCAGAATATTGGCGGTGATGTCATTTTAGAAGCGACGAATGACATTACCGTTCAGCCGCTAGTCAATGGCACCCTCAACCTCAACCCAGCGGTGACATCCATCACCTTTCGGGCAGATGCCGATCGCAATGGGGTCGGTTCTTTCTTGATGAATGCAGGCGATACCATCACCACTGGTTTAGGCTACGGTTCAGGTAATATCAGCATTTCTGGCGTTAACCTCACGCTCGGTTCGTTCAGAACTGCTGCACCCTTTGCCAATGCTGGGACGATTACGTTAGCCGCATCGGGCAACCTGTCGGCAGGGGCGATCGACACCACAAGTTTTGACGGCGGCATGGGCTTTGGCTATAACGGCGGCGCGGTGAATCTTACCGCTGGTGGCACTCTAGCCGTTGGTAGCATCACCACAGTCGGAGCACAAAGCGCAGGCAATGTGACGCTAGCCGCACAGGGCAGCCTTGCGACTGGTAACATCGCTACCAATGCGGGCAGCCTTTTTAGTCGGCAGGGCGTGGGGGGAACGATCGCCGTCTCCAGCGGCGGCTCCATTGCAACAGGAAATTTGCTCACAATAGGCTTCAGTCGTAGTGGTGATGTCACACTCCAAGCACCCAGTAGCGGTGGGAATATTACCTTTGCGTCGATCGATGCCAGTGCTTCTCAGCCAGGCAGCCTTGGCGGTTCAGTCAGCTTAACGGCTGGGCGCTTTGTTCGAGGCACTGGATTCACCAGCACCAACCCCTCGACCATTCTCTTGGCAACGAGCACGACAGCAGCAGACAGCGGCGGCTCCATTACAATTCAACATGGCGGTGCTGCGGTAAATGTGCCGTTTGTAGTGGGAGATGCGACCATAAACGGTACGGCTGGGGCGATCGTCGCTGGTTCAGCTACGGCACCCAATCTTATCTCACCGACGCGATCGTTCTCTCAAAGCCTCACCCAGGGCACGATTCAAATTTTGACGACGGCACCACTCTTAGAGGAGCTACCCCCGAACGAACTGCCGCCGAAAGAGCCACCCCCGAACCAGCTACCGCCAAGAGGGTCACCTAATTTACCCCAGGATGATCCCACCGACATTTTGACCAACACACCAGAGCTACCGCTACCGCCAGAAACCCCCGAAGCAACGACTGTCGGCTTTAATGACTCTGCTACAACTGAAGCCGAGCTCGAAAAAGCTGCGATCGGCGAGTTTGAGGCATACCTGGATCTGCCTGACGTGATTCCAAAGACAGCTCAGGATGCAGCCAGTATCCTCAGCCAGATTGGAGAAGTCGCCGGAGTCAAGCCCGCTTTAGTCTATGCGTCTTTTGTGCCGCCGAACGTAGCAACGGTGCCGACGCATCTGCCTGTGAGCCGAGCCATGTCTGGTGCTATGGCGGGAAGGCAACAGGACAAAGGTCTCGCCGAAGCTAAAAGTCTGCTCAGACCTTCAACCTCGATCGAGGCATTTGCAGCGCCAGGAACAGCAACGCGACGGCAACGCCTAAAGATGTTGTCTAGCATTCAATCGCAGCAAGAACCGCTGGCAAATGACAACGACCAACTCGAACTTGTTGTTGTAACTGCGAATGGTAAGCCGATTCGTCGTTTGGTGCCCGGTGCGACACGCGGCCGTGTCTTACGAGTCGTGCGTCAACTTTTGAATGAAATTACCGATCCACGTAAGAACCGCACTACCAGCTATTTAGCATCCTCACAGCAGCTTTATCGCTGGCTCGTTGCACCGATCAAGCCAGAGCTACAGGCAAAAGGCATTGGCAATCTGGCTTACATTTCTGATGCCGGACTACGCTTTCTGCCGATGGGCGCACTGCACGATGGTCGGCAATTTCTCGTCGAGAAGTATAGCGTTGGACTCATGCCCAGCCTGAGCCTCACGGATACCCGCTACGTCAGCCTCAAAAATGCGAAAGTCCTGGCAATGGGAGCCTCTGAGTTTACTGACCAGCCGCCACTGCCAGCCGTACCAACGGAATTGTCTGTCATTACGAAAGAGTTGTGGACTGGCACTGCTCTCCTCAACCAGGCATTCACGCTAGAAAACTTGAAAGCCGAACGGCAACAAGAACCGTTTCAAATTATCCATCTAGCGACCCACAGCGAGTTTCAGCCCGGAGCACTGAGTAATTCGTACATTCAGCTATGGCAGACAAAGCTTCAGCTCAACCAGCTCCGTCAGCTCGGCTGGAACAATCCACCGGTTGAACTACTGGTGCTGAGTGCCTGCCGTACCGCGTTGGGTAGCAACGAAGCCGAACTGGGGTTTGCTGGCTTTGCAGTGCAGGCAGGAGTCAAGTCAGCTCTGGCAAGCCTCTGGTATGTCAGCGATGAAGGCACACTAGGGCTGATGACAGAATTCTATCGCCAGCTACGAACTGCACCCATCAAAGCGGAAGCACTCCGACAAGCCCAACTCGCCATGTTAAAAGGAAACGTCCAAATCGTAGAGGGGCAATTGCGCGGCTCTCGTGGCGACAGCATCCAGCTACCGATCGCGCTGGCAGAGCGAACAGAAACCCATACATTGTCGCATCCTTACTACTGGGCAGCGTTTACATTGATTGGTAGTCCGTGGTGAAGCAAAGGCACTATTACGATTAATTGTGATAACACGCACGCACAAGTTGTGTTAGTCGGCTACATTGTGTGGTAGCACCTTGGGCATTCTAGGTGAGACAGTTTATTAGCGATCTGATTTCTAGGATGAAGGCGTAACGTTTGTCTTTGTTGCTGCAACTAGCTGAGTCAAGGTTTGCTCTAATAGAAGCGACATGACTATAGACCGCTTCTGCTCAACCAGAGAGCAATCGAATGACAAAACGGCAGTTTCAACCATCGCAAAAACCAGCGCAAGCAGCAAAGGGCGAAACTGCTGCGGCTCGATCGCAGTCATTTGAAGGAACCCTGGAAGCGCAGGTACAGACGCGCACGGCTGCCTTGCAGCGAGAAAACGAACAGTTACGAGCAGAGCTTCAGGCGCAGCAGCAGGTAGAAGCAGCGCTACGCCAGCGTGAGGAGCAGTTTAGAACCTTGGTTAACAATGTTCCTGGAGCGGTTTACAGTGCAGCGTTTGATGACGACTGGACGATCGCTTTCATTAGCGACGCGATCGCCAAACTCTCTGGGTATCCCGCTGCCGACTTCATCAACAACAAGGCTCGGAGCTTTAACCA
>JACMKO010000130.1 GCA_014380065.1 Leptolyngbya sp. ES-bin-22
GCATTGGCATCGCCTCAATAGACCAATCCCGTATTTTCGACCGCTTTTACCGAGTGAGTTCTGATCGCTCTCGCCAAACTGGAGGAGTCGGGTTGGGACTGGCAATTGCTCAGGCGACCGCCCAATCGTATCGCGGCAGCATTCAAGTGGAAAGTGCGTTGAGCAAGGGCAGCACCTTCACTGTACGCTTGCCCTTAATTCAGGGAGTGAAGTGAGGACGGTTACACGTAGGATTGTGTTTCTCCAGTCTCTGTAATTGCGCCTTTGTCTAGCAGCGGAGCAGTCATTCACTCCGCTGCTAGACAAAGGCGAGTATCAATCATTTGGTCGAGAAAACTTGGACGACATCGCAGGGGTTTCAGGCTCCTGGTTCCCAGCAGGTTCAACTGGTACGCTCCTTAACGGAAGTTTTAGTTCGCCTACTAGCAAACTGTGCTAGTGGTAATCGAAGCGTTAAGGCAGTGCCTTGACCGAGTTCGCTCTGAACCTGGATGCTGCCCTGGTGAACGAGCGCGATCGCCTGAGCAATCGCTAAACCTAAACCTGTGCCGCCCGTTTTGCGTGAGCGATCGCTGTCCACCCGGTAAAACCGCTCAAAAATTCGGGGCTGTTCACTCGGCGCAATGCCAATGCCTGTGTCTTTTACTGTAATGGCTGCGGTGTGATCGTGAGTTTCTAAACTGACCATCACATAGCCCTTAGCCGGAGTGTATTGAATGGCATTGGCGAGCAAATTTGAGACAAGACGATAAAGCTGTGATTCATGACCCAGAACGTAGATCTCACCGTCAGGCATTTGGCTCGTTAAATGAATGTCAGAAGCAGTCGAAAGCTCTAAAAACTCTTCAGTCAAATCGCTCACTAAATCATTTAAGCAGCACGCCTGAAACGACTTTGGTGACGAACCATGCTCAAGACTAGTCAGAAGGAGTAAGTCTGCAATCAAATGGCTTAAGCGTCGTCCCTGCCGCTCAACCGTATGGAGCATCATCGGAATCTCCTGTTGATGCGATGGCGGTAAGCGTAGGATCGCTTCTACCGTGGCTAGGAGGCTGGCAAGGGGCGATCGCAGTTCGTGGGCAGCATTAGCAGTGAACTGTTGCTGTTGCTGGTAGGACAGGTAAATCGGCTGCATTGCCAAGCCTGAGAGCCACCAGCTAGACGCGGCAACCAAGCCCAAAGCGATGGGAAACCCAATGACTAAAATCCATTGCATCCGCTTGACTTCAGCATCAAAGGACTCTAAAGTGCGCCCAATTTGTAAGTAGCCCCAGGAGGCGTGAGGACTGCTCTGAGGTGCAGTGTGATGGGACTCAGAGCTATGCAAGATGATGGTGAATTGATGGTAGCGAACGCCGTTTCCACTCCGAAAGGTTTGCCAGGGAGCAGCGTTGAACGTTTGAGGCAGTTCTACAGGTTGATTGGGGGAGAAAGCAAGGAGCTGACGCCGATGATCAAACAGGCGAATGTAGTAGGTGCTGCGATCGCTAATGCCAGTCGTATGGCGTTGAATCAAGGTGGGACTGGCGTTACAGGACTTCCCAGCTAAACAGAGTTCAGGCAAAATACGCCGCAAAACAGCCGTTGGGTCTTCTGAAGCAGGCAGCATCGGTTCCAGGCTGTCATGCAGTGTGCCCGCGATCGATGCCATTTCTCGTTCCATTGCCGCCCAATTAGACTGCTCCAGTGAGCGATAGATCCCAAGCCCAGACAAACTCAAAATCACGCCCATAACACCCGCATACCACAGCGCTAAACGGGTACGGCTGCGACGAAAAAGCTGGTGGCTATTCATAGGGTCGCTGTTCACAGGGAGGCATTAAAGCGATAGCCCTGACCGGGAATCGTTTCAATCGGGCAGTCACAGCCATAGCTGGCTAACTTGCGACGCAACAGCCGCATTTGTGCCGCGACGACGTTGCTAATCGGTTCTTCTTCTAGATCCCAGAGTTGCTGCCGAATCTTGCTACCAGCAATGATGCGATCGGGATTTTGCATGAGATAGGCGAGGATTTGAAATTCCTTGATCGTTAACGGAATCATTTGAAGGGGCTGCACTCGCTCGCTGCACAGGGCATTGTTGGCGTAATCCAGGGTGAAGCCACCCACGGTTAGCGATGGCGGTTGGAGGTTAGGCGATCGCCGTTGTAGCGCTCGTAACCGTGCCAATAGTTCCTCCATCACAAACGGTTTGACCAAATAATCATCGGCTCCGGCATCCAGCCCTGCCACCCGGTTTTCAGGCTGACCCAGGGCAGTGAGCATAAGCACGGGTAAGGGGCTTTGATGCAACCTGAGCCGCTGACATAACTCTAGCCCTGATAGCTCTGGTAGAAGCCAATCGACGATCGCCACTGTGTAGTCTGTACACTGGCTTTCGAGATAGTGCCACGCCTGCACGCCATCCAGCACCCAGTCCACGACATATTTCTCGCTGATCAAGACTTGCTTAATTGCCAGCCCCAAATCCGCCTCATCTTCCACCAGCAAAATTCGCATGGCTCCAGGGAAATCAACCACGAGCTTGATTCTACCGAAACCGCTGCCATTTCACCTGAATTTCATCTGCCCTTTGGCACACTGTGGAGGATCTTCTGCTATGCGGTGCTCTGTTTTTAGTCGAGAGTAGGCAAGCAAAAATGGTTGGCTGCATTGATAAGCCCCAAAACGCTACATATCAGGTGAAGGCAACTTTATGCTTAAATTTATCCAACCATTGAAGGACAAGGAACGTTTCCTTATCCTTATGGGCGTTGCAATCGTTCTGGCTGCAATGTTTGGGATCATTCCCGATGCGATCGCACATGGTGTGACATCCGGCGATAAAGGCTACATCCAGGAAAGCACGGGCGTACTACCCATCCCCTTTATCTATTTGGGTGCAAAACACATGATAACGGGCTACGATCATCTGCTGTTTTTATTGGGTGTCATCTTTTATTTATATCGCCTTAAGGATGTGACCACGTATGTGACCCTATTCGCCATCGGTCATGTAATCACATTGTTATCGGGCGTGTTGTTCAACATCAGCATCAATGCTTATGTGATCGATGCCATTATCGGTTTTTCGATCGTTTACAAAGCACTTGATAATATGGGTGCATACAAACGCTGGTTTGGCTTTCAGCCGAATCCCCAAATGGCAACGCTGATCTTTGGCTTGTTTCATGGTTTCGGTCTGGCGACCAAA
>JACMKO010000131.1 GCA_014380065.1 Leptolyngbya sp. ES-bin-22
GAGTTTGTAGCAGACGGGTTTGTAGCAGACGGGTCTGTAGCAGCATTTCGCGATTGCCCCTGTGCTTCAAAATAGCGGTAAAGCAGCTCCTGCGATGCCTCCCAGTCATTGTTCCAGATGCCTTCCGCCTTAAGTGCATCAATGTCCCACGGGGTAGGGCGATAGGCTCCCTTCGTGAAATGTTCGACGGTATCTGCCAGTGCTCGACGATACGACCCGCCTACATCACGAATCACGCCATCGATATCAAAAATGACAACCACGCCTAAACCATCCATTCTGCCTGCCTGCTCTACGTTTGTTCTCGCTGCCCCAGCAAATTGCCTTAAAGTCTGCACACAATTACATGGCGTAACCAAATTAAAGGATCGTTTGAAATTGGAGGGGACTTCGAGGGCTTGCACTTCGCTGCCACTGTTGTAAGCCTCTGCCGAAAAGTGGAATCCCCTAGACCAGTCAAAGCCCCTCATCCCTTTCAGAAATCATAGGGCTACTGTACCCTCACCCCATGTGCTTACTCAACCATATGTTCGCTGCTGATTCTAAAGATCACGCTGGCGATTCTCTCAGCAGTAAGATAGGATGGTAAGTTGCAGAGCAAGCGAAACGTTTGGGACAAGCTGGAGGTTGGGTTGTCGAAGTTTATTTTAAAGGTTCTCTGGTTAGATGAGAACGTTGCATTAGCCGTTGATCAGGTTGTGGGTAAGGGTACTAGCCCCTTGACCTCATACTTTTTTTGGCCCCGCAACGATGCGTGGGAACAGCTAAAAGCTGAAATGGAAGCGAAACACTGGATTTCTGAGGTCGATCGCGTTGAGTTGCTTAACCAGGCGACTGAGGTGATCAATTATTGGCAGGAAGAAGGCAAGCGGCGACCAATGGCGGAAGCTCAAGCGAAATTTCCAGAAGTCACGTTTACAGGTAGTGCTTAAAGAGGGGCGATCGCGTTCTCTGTCGGTAGGACGAGGTGCGTCAGGTCTTTATACGCAAAGCTTGAACAAGCTTTACTAGTTTGTCAAATGATTTAACCGCCCTAACTCGTAGATGATAGAGTTAGGGCGTGTTTTGCGTTTGTGTCTCTAGCCAATCAGGATTTGGCAGTCACGCAGCAAGCTGATCGAGCACAGCTAAGTTGTCTCCGCAGGATTACCTACCGATGCAAATAGATTTGAGACTTTAGCCATGATTTGCTACGGTTTATTACAGTTGATTACGCATCGTTCAAACTATTTTGCGGCTTAATATTTTTTCTTAGGCAGGTAGCTTCATGGCAATGACCGTCACTCCAGAGCAAGTAGAGCGGATCGTTTGGAATCAGCATCATGATCCGTTTGAAGTGTTGGGTCCTCACGCTGTAGAGAACGAGAGTCAACCAGCCTGGGTCGTGCGAGCCTATCAGCCAAGTGCCGATGCTGTCTGGGTTGTGTTTCCAGAGCAGCGGGCAGAATACCCAATGCAAGTAACTCATCATCCTCACTTCTTTGAATGCACGATCGAAGGTGCCGAGCTTTCTAACTATCAGTTCCGCTTAAAGGAAGGTGAGCACGAGCGCTTTATCTATGACCCTTATGCGTTCCGATCGCCCTACCTGACTGAATTCGACATTCATCTCTTTGCAGAAGGCAACCACCACCGCATCTACGAAAAGATGGGTGCCCACCTGACTGAGATGAACGGTATAAAGGGTGTTTACTTTGCTGTTTGGGCACCCAATGCCCGCAGCGCTTCTGTCTTGGGTGACTTCAACGACTGGGATGGTCGCAAGCACCAGATGCGGAAGCTTGATGGTGGCATTTGGGATCTCTTTATTCCCGAAGTCGGCGTGAGCGATCGCTACAAATACGAAATTAAAAATCAGGATGGTCACATCTACGAAAAGTCAGACCCCTATGGCTTTCAGCAAGAAGCGCGCCCCAAAACGGCTTCGATCATCACCAATCTAGATACCTACACCTGGAAGGATGACGAATGGATGGCGCAGCGCCGTCATGCGGAGCC